>QMNH01000010.1 GCA_003647675.1 Candidatus Falkowiibacteriota bacterium
ATCCATGGTATAATCTGTTGCTCCCGGGCCTAATGCTCCATACGTATCAGTACTATTATAAAGCGGAGAGCGAGCCGCGTTTAAATACGAACCATCACCGGCGCGATTACCACTATCGCTGATTTCATTATTTGATTTATCACGGACATTATCCGCGAAAATCTGAAAATCAGTGGTGAAAGAAGCAAATTGAAAGCCCTCTATTATTACCGTGTTATTATAGTCATCATAACTAAAGCTCAATCCCAGACCGCTTAAAGGCGTACCGGTAGCGGCGTCATAGAACGGCATTTCAGAAACAGCACAACTCCAACTTTTACAGTCATCAGCCATAACCAGGCCGTTAACCGCGTAATTAGCCGGATTAAACACTGAATACGGCCAATTGGACGCGTCGGTTTGCTGGGCTGTATTCATGGGTTCATTAAAAGTAACCGCAATTGAATAGTCATCACCATTGGCATACATAAGTTCCGGGGCCTGAGTATCGCCGGCTCCGGTTTTAAAATATTTTGAAGTAGTAGCATTTAGCTGGTTGTCGGCCAAGTCAGTGCAGTTAGCCGCTACTCTCAAAGTATATTGCGTATTAGCCAAAAGCGCGCTTGATGGCATGAATTTGGCATTACTGGACATAGGGTCATAATTAACATTACCGCCGGTTACTGATGTTCCGGCCAGTAATTTTATGTTTTCCGCGTTAATAGTGCTTGGATCCATGGCTTCGGAAAATCCAATCTCTATAGCCCCGATACCGACATACACGGCCGTAGTGGAGGAAATTATGCCGTCATTATTATTCGGATAGGTGCCAAGCACTGTCGGCGCTGTTGTGTCTATTGCTCCGGTATTTATTTGAAAATTTGACTGAAAAGCGGTAATTGCGAGCAATTCATCGCAAACTGTCCAGTCGCTACAGCCGCCGTCCACGCTATCGGGATTAGCCATAAACATACCGGTACTGCTCTTTACGTTGCCCAATACTTTTATTACCCACCAAGTAGAAGTAGCACTTAAGTCCGCATCCGGATTAATAGTGGCTATTCTCCGAGTGGTTTGATCCAGGCTGACTGTGGCCGAAACAGCGCTTCCTTCCATCATTGAGCTATTGGTAACAAGAATTAATCTAATATTACTCTCATTAATTGAGGACGAATCCATGGGTTCCGAGAACTCAATAATCACGGAGGTATTGCGGGGCACATTAAACGAGCCCGGGGCCGGAGTTACGCCCATCACGTAAGGCGGCATAGTAGCCCCGCCGGTGCCGTAATTCGTATAATCGGTAGTAGTAGACATGATAGTGGTAAAACCGTTTGAAAACGAACCGTCTGAGTTGCAGCCATTTATCGGATTACCCATGTCGTCGGTAACTCCCTGAGTCACGACTATGCTGTAATAAGTGCCAAGGGCCAGGGTGTCATGAGTAATAGCAAAAAAGCGGGCTTCACGCGAATTACTGTCATAGTACACCTTGCCGCTGACCCGGTCATTGCCGTTTGAAGTTAAATAAATATTTGATCCGGAATCTGCCGCATTCTGATCATTAATTGTACTGCCGTTCATCAGCCGATCAAAGGCGACTATAATTGGCTCTTCGTAATCGCCCATTGTTGAACAGTCTTCCGTGCAGAATATGTCAATTGGCGCTCCCATCATATTATCAAAGGGCGCTGTCCAAGTAATTATCGGATTGGCGCCGCCATCGCCTGTTCCCCCGCTCATATTCATATCGCCTTCATTTAAATAAAAGCTTACTGTATTACCGCGGTAAACATCATTTACCATGTTCATGTATCCGTCTTTTAAGGCCATTAAATGGTACATTCCATAGTCCATAATATCATCCGGAAACGCGAAAGTGCCGCTGGCACTGCTGGTAACCGGGGCAATAGCCATGCCCTCAAAAAATACGGTGGTAGTAGCCAAAGCATTTCCGTCCCAGGCAAAAGTATATCCGGATAAATCCGAATCAGTGCCGGCATCGCTAGGCGCTGACATAAAATCAATATAAAAAGGATGATAGGCCGCGTTACCGCTCGTATCCGCGTCCAGATCAGAAGACATATATGTTTCGTTGGGAGTTTCAGCCGCGTCTTCGGCTTTTAAGTAATAACCGATAACCGTATTCGTATCCCAGGCCGGGTTCCAACCAATAACACAATCATAAAAATTAGCCTGCAGAAACGTGCAGTTGGTAGTTGAGGCGCCGCTGTGCAAATAAAAGCTAAAATCAGTCCCCGCCTTCCAGGTTACGCTTAAGGGCGTGGTTGAACTCATGGCGCGGTCATCATCGGCCCTGGCAACAAGATGCAGATTACTGCCGGTAGCCGCGCTCCAAACGCCCATATGCATTATAAAAGGCGGGTTATAGTCGCTGGAAGCTGAATATTCTTCTTCATTAAGCATTGTGCTGGCAGATATAGCCACGCTTGATTTGTTGCCGGCGTTATCAAATAGCACAACATAGGCCTTATATTCACTTTCGGAAATAATATTACCGGCGCTGTCCTTGGTTATCCAGCTTCCACCGGCATAGGTATAGGTAGATTGTTGAACACTATTAATATATTGGTATTGGCCGTCGTATAAGGATTCTATCGGCTTATGACTGTTCCAGTCAATCTCTGTACTGCTGGCTAATACATATATCTCATATCGGTCAAAATTCGGCTCTTCGGTCGTGGCCGGATTCCAGCTTACAGTAATATCATTGCCGTCAATACCGCTATTACTTAAGTCATCGTTATCAGTTAAAGTTACATTGGTCACGGCCATAGGTGCAGTCGTATCACCGCCCATATTCGGAATGCCAGGACTGGGAGTATCGTATGTCTGCCAATCATAACTATCATTATAATCCTGACCATAAGAAGTATCCCGGCCAATCGATTGACCCCAAACACAATGCGACACATAATCACCACTTGTCCATTGGTAATCATTAACCGCTTCTGTCTCGTTGGCATACCCCCAACTGCCATATTGTACATAGTCCAAAATTTCACCGCCAAAAAAATCTTTTAATATCAAATCGCCGCCTAAAGTATCTAAATCCATACTCAATGCTCCAGTGTATAGATTGTATGCGTCATTTGTACCGGTTTGATTCCAGTGAATTATTTTATAACTGGAACTGGCGATATAAGAATAACCTGATGACGGAATAGTATAATATACACCGCCCTTATGTTTAATGTAATAATTGTCTATATATACAGTAGAGGTGGACCGATTAATCAGCTCAATCCAGCGGCTTCCACTATCGGCTTTATAATAAATTTCATTTATTAAAACAGCCGAACCTCCACTGCTTCCTTCGGAATAACTTCCTTCTGGGATTTCCGGACTTGAATTAGAATTTTGCGGTTCTGAAGAATAACGGACAATTAAATCTGCGGCATTATTGTTCGAATCTTCGGAATTACCCATATATTGGTCAACCCCTCCGTCTTTCATCATGATAGTAGTTGAATCATCAAAGGCCTTTCTTTCTATTGAATAGTGATTATAGGGCGTAGGAGCCGCTTGTCCGCCCTCGGCCAATGTATCGTCAATATAATTAGTACCGTAACCCACTAAATCCATTATTTCTTCCGCCGGGTTCAATAGACCGACAAAACCTCCCTGAGTGTTCATATCTACCACAGAGTAAGTTGCGTCAGAACTTGTGCCAACATCACCCCGGGCAATCAAATAATAGCTTCCGGGCTCCATTAAAGTAGTTGTTAAAAAATAATCTAATTCATATATCCAATTAGTATTACTGGCAACATTGTAGGGATTATAGTTTACACTCCAGCCATTTAGGTCAATGGTCTGATCCGAACGGTTATAAAGCTCAACAAATTCATTAGTGGGCGATGAGCTGGCTGTCATTATTTCCGAAATCACGATTGGCGAACCCCAACCACCCTCATCCCCGAGTATTATCGGACCGCGATATTCTGTAGTAGTTGGCCAGGAAACGATCGATCCTCCGGAAATATCTATACTGCCAATATTCATCTTTACCCCAAAAGCATAAGGCTCATCTCCGGAAGCAAACTCATCGGCATTAAAAGCAAGAAAAATGGTCGTTCTGGTTGGGTATGTCAACCCGATACTCCAGCCAATACTGGAAAAAGTCGCAATCCAGGGGCCGGTTCCGCTCCAGGAACCAAGCGTTGTGGCATAAGTGTCTGAAGAAGTACTGAAAACACCATCACCATTATCCTTCCATAAAGACATACCGGAAATTGCACCTGAGCCAACTAGCGGCGCCAAGGCCACGCTAGGGTCAAAACCACTTCCAGAATCTTCATTTAACTGAATACCCATACTTTGCAAAGTACCGCCGTTAGAATCATATATCTCGAATTTTATAACAGCTGTGGCTGTGCTGGTACTTGTAATCATGGCCGGCATATTATTACCGCCCAGATAGATCATGTCAACCCCGCCTTCAGCTCGAGCTTCTTTTATAAAAAAAGTAAATGGCGTACCAAAACTCCAGACCAGCATTGAAAAAATTACAATGCTAATTAATGTTTTTTGAAAATAATTTCTCCTTCTCATATAATCTATTATCTAATTTTATTATTTATTAATTATTTATATTATTTATTTAGGAATTACGCGTTTATTGTCATTACAAGCCGCAAAGCGGCGTGGCAATCCCGAGAATAGAGCAATTATCACGGGATTGCCACAAAGCTTCGCTTCTCGCAATGACAGTATAATTTTATTTTTCCTCGTCCGTATCAGAACGATAAATTCGGGCTTGAAGACGCATGACTGAGCTTTGGATATTTTTTATTCTCTCGTTAAGCTCGGTCTGCTTATTGTTTATATTATTGTAAATAATATTCAGGCTAATAACATCATTACGCAAATCTTTAAATTTGCTAAAAATAAAAAAAGACCCGGCAAATTTGGTCAAAATAATTATAACTAATAAAAAAATAACCAGATTTTCTATTTTTAATAAAAACCGCGGTATTTTTCTTAAAAATACTTTTAATTTTTTTTGCATTTGGGATTTTGTATTTGTAAACTAATAGCGCCTAAAGCCCTATCAAATTATCAATTTGACAGGGCTTTAGGCGCTGTCAAAATTATACTGTTTATATTTTTATTATAACAAAATTAACCGTTATTTACAATTTTTAATTTAAAGCAGAAAGTTGAGCCTTGGCCGGCTTCGGATTCTGCCCATATATCCCCTTCCATTCTTTCCATTATCTCTTTGCAAATAAACAAACCCAATCCAGTGCCTTCAATCTCGGTTGTTTGTTCGGTTTGGATCCGGTAAAATTTAGAAAATAATTTTTCCATCTGTTCTTTTGTCATGCCAATGCCATGGTCTTTAATATGGGTAACCAGAAATCCATCCTGCTTTTCATGCCAAATTTTTATATCGCCGTTTTTTAAAGTATACTTTATGGCATTACCGATAATATTGGTCAGCACTTCCTTAAGCTTGAACTCATCCGCTTGAACCGCTGCTTTTTTGTCCGGTTTTTCATAAATTATTTTTATGCCTTTTTTGTCCGATAATGATTTTAACTCATTAACCACTGTTTCCACGTTCGACGCGATTAACAACTCTTTCTTTGTTATTTTCATCTTGCCGGCTTCACTACGGGCCACCTCCAATAAATCCTGCACCAGCCGGACCAGCCTTTCGTTGGATGAATTTACAATATCCAAATTTTTCTTTATATCTGGCGGCACCGGACCAAATGTTTCTTCGAGCACCATGGATAAGTAACCCTTTATGGCCGTTACCGGTGTCCTTAATTCATGGGCGGCGATAAAAACGAACTCATCCCGCAGTTTCCGATTTTCTTTTAATACTTTAACCATTTCATTGAACTTACTGCCCAGCATTTCAAATTCATCCCCGGTCTCAAGGCTTATCTTGTAATCAAGATTGCCTTGGGATATCTCTTTTGCTCCCCGGCTCAAGGTATTAATCGGCTTAATAATCTGGCGCGTAAAAATAATGCCTAAAACAACAATTAGCATCAATACAACAACTGTAACAATCACGGATAAAAGCATTATATTACCAATCACGTCAAAAGCGTCCTTAATCGGCCATTCGCTAACTATAGACCAATTAATCTTATCTATTTTTTTACCGGCAATAATGGTATTTTTCTCGGTTATATTAAAATTATTTAAATTCTCTTTTTCGACATATTCGCCTTTTATAAGTTTGTTTACAAACTGGACATTAATAAGATTACTGGCTATTTTCACTAATTTGTCATTACTGCTTCCAACCACGCGGCCATTGTTATCAACTAAATAAAAATACCCCTCGCCTCCCAGCTTCATCTGTTTAATTATATTATCAACGTTATCCAAGCTTACTTCAGCCGAAGCCGCGCCAATAATTTCATCTTTTTCGTTCTTTATTGGCGAAGCCATCCTTATTACCGGCTTATCATTAACAAATTCCTGCGAGCCGATATACTGCTCACCGGCAATTGCCGTCTTATAATCCGGTATGCCGAATACATTGCCTTCCACAACCGAAATTGTCCCTATATTATTTTCTTTAATAAAATTATCCGTTTCACCGCCTACCTCTTCCCGGCTGGTTAGCTCATCAATATAAAGCCGGTTAAACGCGATGTTTCTGTTTTTATCTATCCGCGCCATTAAATTGCCCTGTTTATCTATAAAATCCAGGTTATTGGGCCGGCTGGTTTCAAATGAATTTATGAGTAAAAACAAAGTGTCTTTAGCCAGCAGGCTGTGCAGTGAACCTATGGGCGAGGAAATAATTAAATTCAGCCCGTCAGATTTTTCGTCAATATAATTAAGCACTTTTTCACCGGCATTATCCAGCGCTAGATGCTGATATTCGGAAATATTTTTCTGGCGGGTTATTATAACCAAGTATAGATTGCTTATTGATACTATCAGCAAAGGTAAAATCGTTATTAAAATAAATATCTTAATAACTTTACCCCGAAAATGCTTTGTCTCATGTTTTGCCATATTATTATTTTAGCAAAAAAATGCGTTTTTATCCAACAAAAATCCGAAATAAAATAGGCAGCTACTTATTGCGTAGCTGCCTATGGCTTTATATTAAAAGAAAAAATTCATTTCCAGCCGAAGCCTAATAGCCCGGCTAGTTTCATCTTCAATAATATCATAATCACGGGTAACTCTGGCCCCGATTATAATATTATCATTGATTTTATAAGTAACGACCGGACCCAAAAAATAACTATATTTTTCTGAGTCCCAAACATCGTATAATCCATCTATTCCCAGCCCCCATTTTCCTAGGGAATAAGTCAGTCGCAGATAGCTGTCAAAAAAATCATCTGCTTCTTTTTTCATTCCCGCATAATACCTAATATCCAAAAAGGTCTTTAGTCTGCCAAGCGGCCCGCAATACCAAAACCCGCCAAAAGCATAATCTGAGTCATTTGAATCAAATGACAGGCCCAGAAAACCAGTCCAGGGCCCCCTAGTTAAACCCGCATATGTCTTGGTCTGAAAATAATCATACTTGGGCGTTTGATTAAGCTCAATACCGGCCAAAAAATCCTCGTAAACAAAACCGACATAAAGATTTTGCTTATTAAAACTTTCCCCGTTTTCAGGATTAACAATATCATAGTTAAATAACATTGTCGTCTTTACTTCTTCGGCCAAAACAGGATTATGGGCGGCAAAGACTAAAACAACAATTAATGCACACAGGTATTTCGACCATTTAATAATATATTCCATCATTTTCTCCTTTTATTTACCGGAGAAAATTTCCTCCGGCTATTCAGATGTTATTATTCCGCAACACTTAACTGAATAACCGAAAAAACAGGAACATGCATTATTTTTTGGCATACCGCTTGAAAACAAAAAATAAATTCAAGTTTCACAAGCCAACAAACCATGTCTTTAAATACGTAAAGCGGTTTAGAAAAAATATAATCACCTACCTTAAACTTTAAAATATCAGACTGGTCTTGGTTGCTACCCGCTTTAATTTTAGAACACGGTGCGTGCCAGGAGGACTCAATATTTTTAAATACCGAATCGCCAAAATCAACGATTTTTGCCTGGACCGGTCTAGGCATAAAAGAAAACACCAAGACAACAAGCAAGGCGGCCGCGAACGAATGGCGGCAAGTTAAGCCCTGAACCCTAAAATATTCGCGTATCTCTCTTATGGGGATATTCTGCGCGATTATTTTTATCCGCGCGATTTCATCATCTGATAATACCGCAAAAACATTCTCTCTTCTCCGCCAGTATTCTATTGATGAATAGGTATATTTTAACCACCTATTTATCAAATAAATAAATACCGCGGGGTAAAAAACCAATGCCAGACTAAAACTGATTGGACTGCGCAGGCTAAAATTCATGTCTTTTCCCTTGCATTCCTCATTTTTTATTACAAAAAAATAAATTAAAGCCGGAAAAAATGAAAACCAATAAACCCTTGCTAGCCAATCCTTAATACCTTTAAGGGTAATATCTGAACTCCATTTTTTAGAACTATAAATCGGCTCCAATTCAGTTAACCGATCAGAATACTTTTCTCGCGCGGCATCAAAATCAACTAATGCCTCTCCGCGCGTTCTATACCCCTCAAAAGCAAGGTTTTGCATAAATGAAATTTGATTAAATGATAATGCTGCTTTTAAATCATTTTTTTTCTCATATATTCCTATCAAATTCTTAAAATAATCTTCAGGAGTATATTGTTGGCCACCAGCTACTTTTTCTTTTGCCTTACTATAGAGTTGCTCACAAAACAAATGAAATTTACTATCCCTTTCCCATCTGGATAAATCCTGACCATTTACTGAATAGTGCCCAGGATATAATTCCAATGACTTTATATTGTCTTGTTTAACATTATCATGAATAGTAAAAGGTATCTCTGTGTTAAAAATAAAAATAAAAACGCAAATAGCCTTTATTGCCCAAGGGATATACAAAAAATCAATGATTTTAGCTAATTTTTTCAATCTTTCTCACCTCCTTTCATAATTTTTTAATTGTCAATGTTCAAACCGAATAGATTACTTTACCAGATTTTGATAAAAATGTCAATTATGTTCCTGGACTTGCACATTATGTTCATGGACTTGCACATAACTTAAAATAAAAAAGGGGCGAAAACGCCTTAACGCTTTGCCCCTATTATTTTGTTTATCCTCCTTTTTATTTTCTGGCCTTTTTTGCTAAAGCCAATACTTCCTTTTGCACATCTTCATCCTGAAATTGATCTGAATTATTTTGAAAGTCAGTAATCACCCGAAATTCTTCCGAACACATTACAGACTCCAATTTAGGCAATTCTTCGTCCATCTCAATCACATAATAAAGGTGGATCGGCGCCGGATATAAATCCCTCTCGGTTTCCAGGGCATAATCAAAGCCAGTTTGGCGATTGGTCGCTGTGCGGTTAAGAAAATAAAAAGCGTTATTACATTCAACGCTGACACCGCGTTTTCTGGCTTCCCATAGAATTATCAAGCGGGCAATCAGCTTGCTGCCAATATTCATAGCCATATCATCCAAAATGCCGACCTTTTGCTCATTAATAAGGCGGCCTTCTACAAATTCTTTTTGGCCGTAATCTGAATCGCCCAAGTCATGGTTTTTCAAGACAGCCAGAGCTTTAATAGTCTCATCGTCCAAAATGCCCGCGTTTTCGCATCTTCTAAGTAGGATTGCCACCGACGCCTTAAACTCTTCTTGCCGAAGCTTAAACGCGCCCGAATCAATGTCTCTAATTAACTGGAGCGCTTTCATGGGTTCTCTTACTTTCTTGGGAAGCGGCCTAGTATATCCGATCGGGCAAGGCAGGCCATTTAACCACTTGGATGCAATCGCTGTTCCGCCGGAAATATTAATGCCTGCCATTTCCACGGCTACATACATATCAATATCATGCCCTATAGTCAAATCCGCCATGGCTTGCGAGACTTCAAGAAAAGTCTCTGCTGAACTGCCCAGTGGGCGCATGTTCAGAAACCACGGTACCCAAAGTTCTCCCTTGGTTACCCAGCCTTGGTCGCGATTTTTTTGTTTTTCTGCATTCCAAAGCGTCTGAATAAATTGTTTTTTATAAAGCGGAACGATCAGCCGATTCGCCCATTCGCTAATTGATCTTTTTGGTTTTTTCAATTTTCACCTTCCTTTTTCTCGGCAAACGCTTCCAGAATTGCCAAACTAGTTAACTTCTGGCTTTCTTCTGCCGATATTCCTTTTTTGGGATTTCCTTTTTTCATCTGCGAACCCATAACAACGTAATCCGCCCCCTTAAGCAAAGCTTGCTTCACTCCCGTAACCCTGGCCTGCTGGCCTTTAGTCATCCATTCGTCCCTAATTCCCGGGGTTATCTTTTCAAATTTATGGTTAAAAATCGGCTCTTCGTTACGGCAAATATATTCCAACTCTTTAGGTGAACATACTACCATGTCAAAAGCGAATTGAGGATCAGTTTCATTTCTTACCTTTTCGTATTTCCTTTGCGTAATCCGCATGTCGTGAAGTATTTTCTCTTCCGGGAATAAACCGTATCCTTCCAAACAGTCTTGCTCTGAGTTATCGGTCAAAAAACTAACCAAAGCGATTTTAGTATCCGGTAAGGCGCGCTTAACTTCAAGAAAACCTTTCCCAGATAAACTTGATCTGACGGTTAAAATTTTCTGCTGGAAAGAAGCGAAATGAGCGGCAATATTTTTTAGAGTACCGCTGGTATCAGCGAGTTTAAGGTCCAGAAAAATACCGACTTGCTCATCAAGTTTGTTTTTAACTATGATCTTCCAAATCCGATAAATCCAGTCCGGTCCGCTAAACGGCCGCATAAACACAACATCATTTATCTTAATATATGACATTAAATCAGCGATAATCGGGTTAGACAAATCGGATTCTATTTCGTTAAGCAATTCATCCGGGTAACGATACCCGTCATATGGAATAATAATCGGGTTCTTTTTCATCTCTTTCTCCTTTTCATTTTTTATTATTATTTTAATTTAATCCTCAATCTTCCATTCCAACTCTCTCCCACCCCAGAAAACCGGGGTAGAAGCCATTTCTTCCGGTACTATCCATCTTTGGCGGATAATACTAAATTCTTCCTGGCTTGGCTTTAGTCCATAAGCTAACGATCCGTATCCGGACATAAAGGCGTTAAAACGCTGTTTTACTTCCTCTTCGTTAATATAATTATCATGGAATAATTTCCAAATCAAAGGAATGGCTATCTCGTGCGGACAAGAAATACCGGCTTTCGGTTTTTTGCCTTTTAACAGCCGTAAATCCTTATTTGCCCTCGGGTGCCAAGCTAAATCAGATCCAAAAAAAATCTTATTGAATCCGGCTAAAACCGCATCCTGAAGAGCAAACATGTCCTCTAAAAACTTTAAAATCGGTTTACAAAAATTTTTCGGATTTATTATTTTACCATTTTTATCGCAAACCATATTGTAAAGCCCAAATAAATGATGAGTGGTTATGGTCCCCTTCACCCTGTTTAGAGCAGATAATACATAATAAAGTAAAGCCTTAGTTGATATATGCTCAACAATAATCACTAGGCCCTTTACATGTTTTACTAAAGCATCCAAATACGGGATAGCCCTGACTTCCCGCTCAAGATCAGGGATTTCCTTACCTGTACACGGATCAAAAGCCAATTCGCAGTGGATGGAAAACTTCATGCCCAATAAAGCCGCGTAGCGCAAAACATCATAATACTGCCACAAATCCTTAAGCGCGACCATGCCTTTTGAGCCAGTTGAAGTGTCGCCCGGAATTAATTTAATCACCCGGGCGCCGTTGTCGAAAGCTTTTTTTACGTCTTCTTTAGTAATGCCGACTATCATCATAACTGTCATAATCGTATTAAAGCTTTTATTTCCGTGCTTAGCGGCCGCTTCTTTGATGATCTTGCGATTTTTTTTGATATTACCAGCGCTATAAGGCGGTTTAGTATTACCCATGGCCACGGCTGCAAAACAATACTTCACAATCAAGCCGATTATATTAAGCAAAACCTCCCCTTTTCGGAAATGAACATGGGCGTCAAATATTTTTCTGAACTTTGCCATTGCAAACCTCCTTCGCATTTAATCAATTATCATACTTCCAGACAATTCATCAATATCCTTAAAGCCATTCTCCAGCATATAATTTTCCATTTGCATAACAATATCAGTGAATATTTCTCCATTGGTAAAAGACGCGGTTCCGACTTGGACTGCTTTGGCGCCGCCAATAAAAAAGGCCAATGCCGATTCAAAATCATGAATTCCGCCTACTCCGATTATGGGAATATTCAGACCCGCCAAGTACAACTGGTAGACCATTCTTAGAGCCACCGGATGTATAGCCGGACCGGATAATCCGCCGAAAATATTTTTAAGTTTCGGCCGTCTGGTCTCAATATCTATTGCCATACCCCATAAAGTATTAATCAAAGAAATGGTATCAGCTCCGGCTTCTTCTACCGCTTTGGCGATCAGAATATGGTCGGTTACGTTAGGGGTTAATTTAACGATCAAAAATTTACTCGTTACCTCTCGCGCTGCGCTGACTACCTCATATGCCGAATCTTTGTCAACTCCGAAAGCCATGCCTTTATCAACGTTCGGACAAGAAATATTCTGTTCAATCGCAGATATAGCAGTATTCTCAAGTCCTTGGGCTAATGCCACATATTCAAGTACTGTTTTCCCGTGGATATTAACTATCACTGGTTTTCCGAAAGACAATAATTTTGGCAATTGTCTCTCAAGAAATTCTTCCAGTCCAACATTTTCAAGACCAATCGCGTTTAGCATTCCGGACGGAGTTTCGCAAACCCGCGGCGGCTGGTTGCCGGCAGATGGATAAAGCGACAACCCCTTAGCATTGATAGCTCCCAAAAAATCTATATCCAGATGTCCTTGGGATAAACTGCTTTCACTCTGACAGCCAGATGCCCCAATTGTCGG
>QMNH01000011.1 GCA_003647675.1 Candidatus Falkowiibacteriota bacterium
AAACAAAGAGTACAGCAGAAAAAAGTTGACACCAAAGGTATTAGGTTGTCAGTAAGGATAAGTAATCATGATTTTAATTTTCGAGTAGAGCAGGCTAGAAAATTTTTTAAAAAAGGGCATAAATTAAAAATTGATTTAATATTAAAAGGCAGAGAAAAAGCCCATCCCGAAAAAGCAGGTGAAATTATCAATAGTTTTGTAAACGAATTAATGAATTTTGACGATATAAACATTGAGAAAGAACAGGACTTGACAAAACAGGGCGGACGTTTTACAATGATACTTGTTAATAAGCAAAAAAAAGATTAAGTTCTTATTTTCAGGGATAGACCTGTTTTTTGTTTGTGAAATATGTTAAAAATAATTTAGTGGTTAGTAGTAATTAGAGTTGTTTTATAAAATGCCTAATTAACTAATTAACTAATTAACTAATTACTAATCAAAATGCCTAAGATTAAAACACATAAAGCGACAGCTAAACGGTTTACAATAACTAAAAATAAAAAAATAAAGCAAAGAAAAGCCGGACAAGATCATTTTAATGCCCGTGAATCCGGCAAAACCAAGCGCAATAAAAGGCGCGATATTGATACTGACAAAACTTTGAAAAAAACTATAAAATCCTTAATGCCGTATAATTAAGTATAAAGTAGAAAGTATAAAGTAGAAAGTAATTTATATATTTCGTTTTACTTTATACTAACAAAGATATGCCAAGAGTAAAGCGAGGAACAACTCATGTAAAAAAAAGAAAAAGGCTTTTTAAAAAGGTCAAAGGTTATAAGTGGGGACGAAAAAAATTAATTAAGCAAGCAAAAGAGGCGGTAGTAAAAGCCGGCGCGCACGCTAATGTTGATCGTAAAAAAAAGAAAAGAACCAGAAGGGGCCTTTGGCAGATTAAAATTGGCGCTTTTGTAAAAGAGCGGGATTTAAGCTATTCGCGTTTTATTAATCTTTTAAAGAAAAATAAAATTGAAATAGATCGGAAAATATTAGCTGATTTAGCGGTTAATAACAAGAAAGTTCTTGACAGCATTATTAAGGAAGTAAGTAAATAATATGGAATTTATTAATATTTTACAAATAATTTTGGCGATTTTGTTAACAGTGGTAATTTTAATGCAAAATCGCGGGGCCGGAATGTCCGGAGTTTTCGGCGGCGGCGGCAGCAATGTCTATATGACGAAACGGGGACTGGAAAAAAAGCTTTTCATTACTACGATTGTTTTGTCTGTCGCGTTTTTTGCTATATCCTTTATTATTGTTATTTTATAGTAAAGGAATTTCAATATTTGTAATTCGCATGTCCCGCATTCGTAGTGGCGGGTTCGCGAAGCGAATAACTTATAGATTGTTTAGTTAGCGTGTGAAAATTGGCAATAGCTAAAAATTTTAAATTTTGTACCGATTTTAAAACACTAATAATTAAAATACTAATTGTGAGCTCACCAAAGTTAATAATAAGTAAAATAAAAAATCTTATTAAAAGATTTTTTTCGGCATTTTTTGATTTTTTTAAAAAATTTTGTTTTTTTAATTCTAAAAAAAGCGTTAAAAAGAATGAACAGATTGAGCTAGATAAAAAACTTGTGTTATCTTTATCCAAATCAAGAATTCCCAGTTTAAAGCAGTTAAAATATATAAAAAAATATTTAAGTTCTGGGGAGATTTGGCTTATGAGAATTAGTTTCGCGATAATTATTTTTAGCTTGCTGTTTAGCGGTGTATTTTTTTATTTTAATAATCTGCAGACTGTGGCTGCCCAAGGCGGTGAATACGTTGAGGGGCTGGTTGGTTCGCCCCAGTATATTAATCCGCTTTACTGTAGTGTTAGTGATGTTGATAATGATATTAGCCGGCTTATTTATTCTTCTTTATTTAAAAGGGGTAAAAACGGTGAATTAGTAAAAGATTTAGTTGAAAGCTATGAGATTGATAAAGACGGTAAAATATATACTTTTAGCATTAAAAACGATGCCAGATGGCACGATGGAAGCAATTTAACGGTTGATGATATTATTTTTACGTTTAACGCAATTAAAAATAAAGAATATAAATCAACTCTAAGGAATAGCTTTGCCGGCGTTGATATAGAAAAAATTGACAACACTAGTATAAAATTTATTTTGTCCGACCCTTATGCCGCTTTTCTTGAAATTTTAACTTTTGGTGTTTTGCCTTCCAATATTTGGGCACAAATTCCTCCGGAAACCGCCATGCACGCGGAATTAAATCTAAAGCCGGTTGGTTCCGGATTGTATAAATTTGAAAAATTAGTAAAAGAAAAAGTCGGCAATATCAGGGAGTATTATTTAGCGATAAATAAGGACTATTACGCCGGAGAACCGAACGTGAATTTAGTTTTTAAATTTTTTTCCGATTACGATGAGGCCGTATTGGCTTTAAATAATAACTTAATAGACGGTATCAGCTATTTGCCGCAAGATTACAAAAAAGAAATAGTATCGCCAAATACGCTAAATTTTTATAAATTATTTTTGCCGCAATTAACCCTAATATTTTTTAATCAACAGAATAATCCTGCTCTGGCCGATAAATCTGTCCGCCAGGCCTTGGCCTATAGCGTTGACCGAAACGAAAGTATTAATAATATTTTAGAAGGTAATGCCTATGTGGTAGACAGCCCGATCCTGCCCAATAGCTTCGCGTATTTTAACGATATAAAAAAATACGATTATAATTTAGCGAAATCAGGCGAGCTTTTAGAGAGTGTTGATTGGAAAATATCGGAAATAACGGAAGAAGACGTCAGGGAAGCCGAAATTAGCCTTGGCGGAGAAGAGGGGACAGAAGATGAAGCAGAAGAGGAAAGCGGAAACGATGCTTTAATGAAACAGGCAGAAGCTGTGTTAAGTTTAGGAGAGGGTAAATGGCGCCAGAAGGACGGTAATTATTTGGTCTTAAGGCTGGTTACTGTTGAAAGAAACGAGAATGAACAAATTGTTAAAGCAATAAAAAGTTATTGGGAGGCTATAGGCGTTAAAACTATAGTGGAAGTTTTTCCCATAACCGAAATTCGGGACAAGATAATTAAAGACAGGAATTTTGACGCGTTATTTTACGGACAAGTAGTCGGTTCCGATCCTGACCCGTACGCGTTTTGGCACTCATCGCAAACTGGCGAAGACGGCTTTAATATCGCGAATTTTACAAACAAGGAAGTGGATCAACTCTTGGAAGATGCCCGGACAATATCCAATATTGAAGAGCGCCGGGAAAAATATAAGCAATTTCAAGAAATAATTTCTGAAGAAATTCCGGCAATGTTTTTGTATTCGCCTGTTTATACTTATATACAAAGCAATAGTTTAAAAGGTTTTGACGTAAAAAATATTTTTTTGCCGCGGGATCGTTTCGCGAATATAAATGAATGGTACATAAAAGTTAAGAAGAAATTAGTCTGGTCAGAAAAGGAAAAAGCGCAATAACTTTAAGGGGCAAGTGGCGGAACTGGTAGACGCGCTAGCTTCAGGAGCTAGTGGCAGCAATGTCGTGGAGGTTCAAGTCCTCTCTTGCCCACATAATAGACTTATTAGTTATTCGCTTCGCGAACCCGCCCCTACGAATGCGGGACATGCGAATTACCAATATTGAAATTTCTTTACTATTAATTTATTAGTAAAAATAAACGCAAATAGTAATTACGGCTAAAGGCTAATTTTTAGTTGTCTGTTTACTGTTGTGTATTTTAAGCAATATGATAACAAAATATAAATCATCTTATAAGGGGCAGGCAGTTAAAAAAACAGCTCATCCCAAGGGTAAAGCGGTTCGAAGGACCGCGCAAAAAAGAAATAAACCCAAAACTGGTTATTACCGGGATTTTAAACCGGCGCCGACCGGAAAAAAAGAAGTATTTTCCCAGGGAAAATTAAGGGTTATTGTTTTGGGCGGGCTCGAGGAAGTGGGCCGAAATATGACCTTAATCGAATATGAAAAAGAAATTATTATTATTGATATGGGTTTGCAATTTCCGGAAGAGAACATGCCCGGCATTGATTATATTATTCCCAATATTTCATATTTGGAAAATAAACTAGACCGTATTAAGGGAGTTATTATTACTCATGGCCATCTGGATCATATCGGGGCAATCCCGCATATTATCGGTAGAATTGGCAATCCGCCCATGTTTACGGGCAAATTAACGGCTGGATTAATCAGAAAACGCTGTGAAGAATTTAAAACTTGCCCGAAATTAAATATTTCCGAGATTGACGAAACTTCCCGTTTTCAGCTCGGCAAGGCTTTTCGAGTGGAAATTTTGCGCGTAAACCATTCAATCCCGGATTCTTTTGCCATAATAGTTCATACTCCGCTGGGAGTTATTATTCATACCGGCGATTTTAAGATTGATTATTCACCGGTAAACGATCGTCCGGCTGATATAAATCGAATTGCCAGAATTGGCGGCGAGGGGGTTCTTTTAATGATGTCTGATTCTACCGATTCAACCCATCCCGGGTATCAGATTTCCGAATCGTCTATTGGAGATGAAATAGATAAATTATTTGAAAAGATTACCGGTCGGATAATAATCGGTACATTCGCGTCCCAGCTTTCCCGTATCCAGAAGATATTCGATTTAGCCAAAAAGCACGGAAGAAAAATTTATTTGCAGGGAAGATCGATGAACAATAACGTAGAAATTGCCCATAAAATAGGCTATCTTGAATTCAATCCCCGGATATTAATCAGGGATGCGGAATTAAGACGCTTAAAAGACGATAAAATAATAATATTGGGAACCGGCGCGCAGGCGGAGCCAAACGCTTTTTTAATGCGGGTGGTTAACGGTGAGCATCGCGTTGTCCAGCTCAAGGGAGGCGATACGGTAATTTTTTCTTCTTCCGTTATTCCGGGCAATGAGCGCAGTATTCAAAATTTAAAAGACATGGTAGTAAGACAGGGCGGGCGGGTTATCCATTACGAGATGATGGATGTTCATGCCGGCGGACACGCTAAACAGGAAGATTTAAAATTAATGATGAGGCTGTTAAAGCCGGAATTTTTTATGCCGATTGAGGGTAGTCATTATATGCTGCGGGCCCACGCGGATTTGGCCGACCAGGTAGGTATTCCCAAAGATAATATTTTTGTAGCCGATAACGGACAAGCCGTTGAATTTGTTAAAGAAGCTAACCTGATAAAAGGCCGGATAAATACCGAAAAAGTGCCTACTGATTATGTTATGGTTGACGGTTTGGGCGTGGGTGATGTTTCCAATATTGTTTTAAGAGACCGCCGGGTAATGAGCGAAGACGGGATGATAGTGGTTATCGCGACTATTGATTCAAAAACCGGCGATCCGATCGGAAATCCCGACATAATATCCCGCGGCTTTGTTTACATGAAAGAGAACCGCGAATTAATAGAAAAGACCAGAATGAAAGTAAAACAGCTGGTTAAAGATCAGAATTCACGCACGCCGGCCGATGATGATTATTTAAAAAATAAAATCAGGAATGAAATCGGGCAATTTTTGTTTTCACAGACAAAAAGAAGGCCGATGGTTTTGCCAGTGGTTATTAAGGTTTAGTTTATTATAGAGTGTTTGAATTAAAAAAACCACCAAACAAAATTTGGTAGTTTATAGTTTTAAGTTTTTCGCTATTCGCTATTCACTTATGCTGTCTTTTACTTCCGGCCACATCATAATAAGCCGGCTTTCTATAAATTCCAGATTGTCATCTTCGGATAATTTGCCTTTTTCCAGAAAATAATCAATAGTTTCTACCACAAACTGTCTATACGCCTCTTTCGTGTAACCGCCCTGCTCGTTCATTTTCTTTTTTACCAGTAATAAAATTTCCTCTAATTGCTCTTCCATATAATTAGTATATAAAATAATGGTTAGTTATTACAAGCATTCTAATAGTTTCATTTTTATTATAAAATAAATTATAAATAAGTCAATAATTATTAAATAAAAAAAGCAGGCAAGAAGGTTGACCATATTTTGTTAAAGTGGTATTATAATTTTTGGATAATAGAATAACAAGTTTTTACGTTAAAGACTAATAGATTATTTAAAAAAATATATAGATAAATATAAATATAGAAAAAGAATTGCCCCGAAAAATTCTAAATTTAATAAAAAAGCAGCCAAGATTGGGGTAAATATAGTTTTATATATATTTAATTTCGCTATCGCGGCAAAGAGGCTAATAACCGCTTTTTTTATTTTTTTTATTTTTAAGCCGTTGCGGGTTTTATTAAGAATCGTATTTTATAAGATAGTAGTTAGGCTGTATGGACTTTATTTGTCATTACTTAAAAAATTAGGCTGGAAAGGCTTTAGCGGGGATATATTTTCGTTTTTTTTAAGCCAGAAATTAGTCCATATTTTAGTAGTAATAATTACCGCTTTATTGATAATTATTAATGTTACTCCTAAAACCAGGGCTGGGGGATTTACCGAGCGGGCGCATGAAACAATTTTAGCGGACTTAATTAGAAGTGAAATAAGCGGATTTGAAGAGAATGAGCAATTAATTGTGGAAACTTTTGACAAGGAGGCTGCAATTACCGCAACCCATCAATCTTATTTGGATAATCTGGGAAGTTTTCGAGCACAGCCGCAAATTAATATTGGTGCCATTGACGAAGAAGAGGAAATGCCGACAATTCAGGGCGGAGGCAGTATAGTAAAGCCGGAAATAGTTGCCACAAAAAAAACAAAAAGAGCCAGGACAGAAATAATAGAATATATTGTATTATCCGGAGACACAATAAGTACTATTGCCGAAGAATATGAAGTAAGCGTCAGTACTATTTTATGGGAAAATGATTTAAGCGCTTATAGTATAATAAGGCCGGGAGACAAATTAGCGATTTTACCGCAAAGCGGCATAACCCATAAGATTAAAAAGGGGGAGACTATTAGCAGTATTGCTAAAAATTATAAAGCTGATGAAGAAAAAGTATTGGAGGCAAATAAATTAGCCAAGGACGCGACTCTGCAGGTAGGAGATAAGCTAGTTATTCCGGGAGGTAAAAAAGTAAGCTACACAAGTTATACCCCGACTACTTATACCGGCTTTTCTGCTATTATAGACGCGGTTAAAGCGCCGAATGCCAAGCCCACGGCTGGCAACAAGATGAATTGGCCAACAGAGGGCAAGCGCATTACTCAGTATTATTCTTGGCGCCATCATGCGGTAGATATAGCCAATAAAACCGGAACACCGATTTATTCGGCTGACGCCGGAACAGTTGAATATGTCGGCTGGGGAACCGGCTACGGAAACCAGATAGTGATTGACCATGGCGGCGGCAAGAAAACCAGGTATGCCCATCTTTCAAAATTTTACGTAGAAAAAGGAGATAAGGCAAGTAAAGGGCAAACTATCGCGGCCATGGGTTCTACCGGCTGGTCAACCGGCCCGCATTTGCATTTTGAAGTGATTATTAACGGTTTAAAATATAATCCATTAAATTATATTAAATAACTAACTATGAAGTTTATTATTGGAATAATTTTATTGGTAATTGGTCTGTTAATTGTTATTAAATCAGAATGGATGCTAAATAATTTCGGTCGGATTGGTTTTTTTGACCGAAAATTGGGAACCGAAGGCGGTTCCCGTCTAGGCTATAAACTAGTGGGCATGTTATTTATTTTTTTGGGAGTATTATGCGTAACCGGCTTAATCGGTGGTTTTATGTCCTGGCTAACTGCACCTCTTACTAAATACACCATGCCGAATTAATTAAATTGATTTATTTTTAGTATAATTTTAAATCTTAAATCTAAAATTTTACCCGCCAAAGCTTTAGCGACGGCGGGCTTAAATCTAAAATTACCTGGGCCAGTAGCTCAATTGGTAGAGCGCCTCGCTTGCACCGAGGAGGTAGCGGGTTCAAATCCTGTCTGGTCCACAAAGATAATAGCGCTGGTTTACGCCAGCGCTATTATTTTTGTGGCTAGATGTGTTCCTGAATCTGCGGATTGGCGTGGGGTTTTCGCCCCTTCAAATCCTGTCTGGTCCACAAATAAAATCCGCGTTTTTGCGCGGTTTTTTTATATGGCTTGTTTTATGTTTGAATTTATGATGTAATATAATATATGGCTAAAGATAAAGAAAAATTAATGATTATTGACGGGAACGCTTTGATTCACCGTAGTTTTCACGCTCTTCCGCCCACCATAACCACAAAAACAGGAGAAATGGTAAACGCGGTTTACGGCTTTGCTTCTTTTTTTATTAAAGCAATGCGGGAAATAAGGCCGGAATACGTGGTGCTTACCTTAGATAAAAAGGGGCCGACTTTTCGGCATAAGAAGTTTAAGGAATATAAAGCGAAGCGGATCAAGGCGCCGCAGGAATTGTATGATCAAATTCCGAAAGTTAAGGAAATCGTTCGTAGTTTTAATATTCCGGTGTTCGCGGTTACCGGCTTTGAAGCTGACGATTTAATCGGTACAATCAGCCGAAAAGTTGACGGTAATGTTGAGAAAATTATTTTAACCGGCGACATGGACACCCTGCAGCTGGTTAATCATCATACGAAAGTATATACAATGAGCCGGGGAATAACCGATTCAATAATTTATGACGAAAAAGCAGTAAGAGAGCGCTATGATTTAAAAGTCGAACAGCTGATAGATTACAAGGCTTTGCGGGGAGATCCAAGCGACAATATTCCGGGAGTCAGGGGAATCGGTGAAAAAACCGCCGTTGAGCTTTTAAAGAATTTTAAAACTTTGGACGGAGTATATAAAAATTTAGACAGCGATAAAACCAAAGACAGAATCAAAGAATTATTAAATAAGCACAAGAAAGACGCGTTTTTATCAAAGGAATTGGGAACAATTAAATGCGATGTGCCGATAAAATTTGATTTGGAGGCCACCCGCTTTAAAGACCTTGACAAGAATAGAGTAATAAAAGTTTTTAGCGAATTTGAATTTAAATCGTTGTTGCCCCGAGTACAGGCTCTGTTTAATAATTTAACAAAAGAGACGAAAGAGGAGCGCCGGGAAAATATTATTAATAAGTTTGAACGGAACAAAACAAAGTTTAAGTATAAATTAATAGAAAAGGAAAAAGATTTTAATAATTTTTTAGCTTTATTAAAAAAACAAAAGCAATTTACTTTTGATACCGAGACTTCGTCCTTTGACCCTTTAACCGCCGATTTGCTTGGCATAAGTTTTTCTTGGAAGCCGGGGGAGGCGTATTACGTGAAAGTTAAAAGTGAAAAGTTAAAAGTTGAAAGTAAACAGGATGATCTTTTTAGCTATCGAAAAAACAAGAAAATAAAAAAACAAGAAAACAAAAAAACAAGAAAACAAGAAAACAATTTTTGGCTTCAAAGTTTGAAGCCGGTTTTTGAGGATGAAAAGGTTAAAAAAATAGCGCAGAACGCGAAGTTTGATATCCGGGTAATGAAAAATAACGGAATTGACGTTAAAGGATTATATTTTGACACTATGCTGGCTTCTTATTTGCTTAGCCCGGGAACCAGAGGGCACGGGCTGGACGCTTTAGCTTTTAGTGAATTTGGATTTGAAAAGATTTCAAAGGATGATTTGCTTGGCAAAGGACGGGATCGTATCACTTTTAGTGAAATAGAAAACGAAAAGCTTGGTCTTTATTCCTGTGAAGATGCTGATTTTACCAACCGGCTGGTAAAAAAATTAAAACCGCGCTTAAAAGAGCATGAGTTATTAATTTTATTTAATAAAATTGAAGTACCGCTAGTTTTGGTTCTGGCCCGCATGGAAGACCGGGGAGTTAAAATAAATAAACAAATTTTAGCTAAAATGAGTGAAAAAATAGCTAAAAAAATAAATAGCCTGGAAAAGAAAATTTTTAAAGAGGCTGGCGGAAAATTTAATATTAAATCAACTCAGCAATTGAAAGAAGTATTATTTGAAAAATTGGAAATTCCCATTGATAATATTAAGAAAACCAAAACCGGACTTTCAACCGCTGCGGGTGAATTGGAAAAACTAAAAGATATGCATCCGATAATACGATTAATCCAGGAATACCGGGAATTAACAAAATTGGCAAGCACTTATATTAATGCTTTGCCCTTGCTTATTAATAAAAAAACTAATCGATTGCATACTAGTTTTAACCAAACCATAACTGCTACCGGCCGGCTCTCCAGTACTGAGCCGAACCTGCAGAATATTCCTATTCGGACAGAGTTGGGACGGGAAATTCGCCAAGCTTTTGTGTCCGAGAAAGGCTGTAAGCTATTAAGTCTGGATTATTCCCAAATAGAGCTGCGGCTGGCGGCTCACATGTCTTCTGATAAAAAGATGATGGCCGCGTTTAGAAATAATATTGATATTCACCGGGCAACCGCCGCTGAAATAAATCAGGTAAATCCGGGAGAAGTAACATCCGAAATGCGGCGTGAAGCTAAGGCGATTAATTTTGGCCTGCTGTACGGGCAGGGCGCGCATGGGCTGGCGCAAACCGCGGATATTTCATATTTTAAAGCAAAAGAATTTATTGATGAATATTTTAAAGTTTATAAAGGTGTAAAAAAATATATTGATGCTTCGATCCAAGAGGCGAGAAAGAAAGGATATGCCGAAACTCTTTTGCATCGCCGCCGCTATTTACCGGATTTAAATTCCAGCGTAGTTATGGTTAGAAAAGCGGCTGAGCGCATGGCGATTAATACTCCGCTCCAGGGTACGGCCGCGGACATGATCAAGGTAGCGATGATAGAAGTAGAAGAAAAAATAAAAGACCTGGATATTAAGATGATTTTGCAGGTGCATGACGAATTGGTTTTTGAAGTAAAAAATGATAAGCTTAAAAAAGCAGCCAAGAAAATTAAAGATATAATGGAGGGAGTTATTAAGCTAAAAGTGCCGATAGTAGTTGATGTGAGCGCGGGCAATAATTGGGGTGAGATGATTAAATTAAAAGTTTAAAGAAAAAAGTTATAAAGACATAAATGAATATTGAATTATGAATTATGAATATTTAGAAAATAAAAAAATTGTAATATTGGGCTATGGCATTGAAAATAAAGCCTTGGTTGAGTTTTTAATAAAGAAAAAAGTTAAAGCAGAAATTACGATTTGCGACGCCAGGGCTGAAGTTAGAAAAGAGATAAAAGGCGTTAAATGGAATTTAGGAAAGAATTACGACAAAAATTTAGATAGATTTGATATTGTTTCCCGGGTAGCCGGCTATCCTTTGTTTTCAGAAGAAATAAAAAAAGCCCTAGTGTCGGGAGCCGAAGTAACGAGCCCGGTTAAGCTATTTTTTGAATTTAGTCCGACTAAAAATATAATCGGCGTAACCGGCACTAAAGGCAAAGGCACCACTTCTTCATTAATTTTTGAAATAATAAAAAAGGCTCAAAAGAAAGTTTTTTGGGGAGGCAATATCGGTATTCCGATCTTTGGTTTTATGGATAAAATTAAATCGGACGACTGGGTCGTATTGGAATTATCCAGTTTTTTGCTCGAAGATTTTAATATAAGTCCGCGCCTAGCAGTGATTACTAATTTTACAAAAGATCATTTGGCGCCGGCAGACCCGAATAATCCGAATTACCATAAGTCGTTAAAGGAATACAGGCAGGCTAAAAATAATATTATAAAATTTCAAAAGCCGGAAGACGTAGCTATTTTAAACGAAAAATTGGAAATAAAAAATTGGAAATTAGGCCAGGGTAAAATAATAAAATTTGGAAAATCTGAGCTGGAAAATGAGCTTGTCGGAGAACATAATAAGGAAAATATCGCGGCGGCAGTTGAAGCGGCGCGAATAATTGGGATTAAAAACGAAATAATAAAAAAAACGGTTAAAAATTTTAAAGGTCTTAATCATCGGCTCCAAAAAGTTGCTTACAAAAAAGATATAACGTATTATAACGACAGTTTTGCTACTACCCCGGAAGCGGCCATGACCGCGCTTAATTCATTTAGTTCCCCGATAATATTATTAGCCGGCGGAGCGGAAAAAAATTTAGATTTTAAAAAATTAGCCAGAGTTATTAAGTCTCGGGTTATATTTGTTGTTTTACTTCGAGGAAAAGCGACTCCCCGGCTTAAAAGAGAAATATTAAGGGT
>QMNH01000012.1 GCA_003647675.1 Candidatus Falkowiibacteriota bacterium
CGGCTAAATACGTAAATTCAACCTGGCTCGTGCCGGAATTATAAAATCCGAAATTACTGCCATAAATTGTAATATACTGCTCAACCGGCCCTAGCGCCGGATCAATATAGTCTATTACCGGACCGCCGATTATATCTTTAAGCACATCAAAGCGCAAATAATTTGAATTCTCGGCATTAGCCATAATAAACACGGTATTCTTACCAGGCAAAATATTGGGTATATCGGCTTCAACCGATGTGGTCTGCCAATTGGAAATATTATTCGCGGTTATATTACTGGCTTCATTCCCGAACTTTACAGTCCGGTCTGCTCCGGTAAAACCTGTGCCCTCTAAACCAAAACTGTCTTCAAAATAGCCGCAATTGGACTCAAAACAAACATGTAAACTATCTGTTATTGTAAGATTTTTCGCTAAACAAAGACCGGGCCGGGCTATACTATTTACCTCAAAATCGCTTAAAAGCGGACCATAATTATCACTGCTCTCGTCCTGCTTGCCGTCATCCCTTACTACTTTAACCGAGCCTGAGGCCGCGCCTGAAGGCACTACCACTATTATCTGATCCGATAGCCAATCACTTACGCATTCTGGGTTAATATCGCCGGGGAATTGAGCCGGAACAGCCATATAATCGTTCAAACCTGAATCCCAAAAATAAACTTGTCCCGGTACTGTTCCAAAATAACGGCCACCGATAGTTATCCAGTTTCCCGGCGCCCCGTTATCCGGACTAAAATAATAAATAACCGGATCCTGATCTTCGCACGGCTCGCAGTCCGCGCCGCCGCAGTCAATTTCTTCTTCGTCCGCATCCAATACCCCATTACAGCAATGCCCCACGCGTATTAAAGCATCAAAACTATCACTCGCCATCATGCTCGCCATGTCGTCGGCCTCCAAACTAAACGTATAAGTTTGTCCGGCTGCCGTAGAAGGTATGTTATATTGATATTCACTAAACTGATATCTATTCCCGGTGCCCGGTTCGGTATATACTAATAAACTTGTCCAATCATAAAATCTTAATTCTGAAATTCCAATATCATCCCGGCCCCAGCCGCCAACCGTATTAGCGTCTATTTCTAAAGAGCCGTCATCAGCGCACATTTGCTCCGGTATAATACCGGCAATAGGCGGATCACTGTCAACTACATTATTAGTACTAAATACGAATTGGCAATTTCCGCTCAAACAATCCAGGGCTTGCGGCCCGGCCGCTACTATTTCGCTGCTACCGTCAATCGTAACCTGAAACTTACTCCACTCGTCAAAACAATTAGTAGTATTATTTTCATCGCCACAGCCGGCCAAAGCTTTAAAGCTTAACCTGCGGCGATTAGAAGAAATAATAATATCTTCGCCCGCTACCGCCAATGGCCCAACCGGAGTTTCCACGCCAGTACCCGAATCAATATCGGCAATTTTTTCTATTTCAAAATTATTATTTAGCATTCCTTGGGTAACGCTTACGTCAATCGCCTTATTAAAATAAGTTTTTACGACTACGTTTCTTATGATGTTAATCGCCCCATCGCTCGGAATAGTGTTTGAAACTCGAAAAGCGTTTCCGCTCGGTATTCCGCAATTACTGCCAATGCATTCGCCCCAAGTTCCGTCAATACAAGTCCTAATTCCGCCACAACCACAATCCCTGGTTGCTCCATCTTCGCATCCTCCGCCGGTAATAGCTTGATCGGCAAAATTTATCACAAACGTGACAATGGCGAAAGCCGCTAAAATGATTATTAAACCGATAACCGCCGCTATTAAAGTCCGCTTGGCTTTTTCAATTCGTTCCGGCTGTCCGGACGCGGTCATCCACAGCCAGCCCCCGTACATTATCATAACTACCGCTATAATCCCCAAAAACCCCAAAGCAAAACGCACCACATTAACTATCATCACCCGTAGGTCAGATTCGCCGGCTTCGCTTAAACCAATATCACCAGCGTAGTCCAAACCGATATCCGGACCCTGGGCTAGGACAAAATTAACCCCGGCAATAAAAATAATTGCCAGGATTGAAAAAAATATTAACTTCCTAAAACTCTTTGACATTAAAATATTTTAGTATTTCATTTATAATTATGGTTCGCAACTATTAGTGCTTAAAGTTCCATCGCAACAATAAGGATAATCGGGAGGATTGGACGTACAATTAGGTCCAGCGCTGGGATTATAGCAATTTTGATAAATATCCTTGGCATTTGAATTTATTTCAGGCGTGTAACCAGCTTCTTCAGCAAAATCCGCATGATTTATATTAAGCCTAGTTTTTATTTCAAGCAGTAAAACTTCATTGGTTATCCAATAAAAAACCGCGTTACCGGCCGGATCAGCGTACAGGGCAACGCTGGTTTTGTTTAAACTACTGCTCATCATGCGCTTATCAAAAATAGCGTAGACTGCCTGATCTAAAGCTATGTTAGTATCGCCTATATCAGGACTAATTTGTTCAATCGCCGGCGCCGAAACGTCTATATTAGAAGAAGTGTTAAAAAGCCAAGTATAATCATCGCCTTGTATGGCCGCGTCTGGATTATTTTCGTCATAAGGCGGCAAGCCGGTCTGTGCTTGCGGACCCTGAGCCGTGCCGTCTTTATTTCCATCCAGGGAATTGTCCGCCATGTCCACTAATCCGTCATAAACTAAAGGAATGGAAAGATCGCAAGCTTTAACCAAAACCGAAATAGCGCTTGACCCGGGCAGACAATAAACTATATCGCCGCAAGTGTTTATCCCGCAATCGTCAACAGTTAAAAATTCCACTGTGCGGTATTGGTTTGAAACATATAAATTCCCGGCCACTAAACTGCCGCCCACGTAAACTTCAATATTAATATTTGAATCGTTATATACTGAGCTAGGGTCAATGGCTTCGTTAAAATTAATCTGGATTACGACGTTGCGGGGCTCAGTATCGTCGGGCTGGGGAATTACGCTGGTAATAATCGGCGGTGTAACATCAATAAACGTGCTGACTTCAAATTTCCAGTCATAACCGCCGCCAGTTCCAGGAAACAATAAATCACCGTTGCCCTTGTGAATATCATTAGTTAAAGCTACCGTATACCAAATTTCTTCGCTGGGAGAGCCGATATAGGACGGAACCTGGGTAAATTTATATGTTTTTTGGTCAGCGCTGGCTTCAGCTGTAAAATTATCTAAAAACGGCCCATCTATTGATTCGCTGGTTTTTGATATTTTTATATTAGCCGTATTTATGCCGGTGCCGCTGATTATATCGCTGGCCATAATCGGCTCCCTAAATGTTATTACAATTTTTGTGTTGCGCGGTACGTCTGTCTGGTTTCGCGCCGGATAATGGTATTCAATCGCGTCGTTCCCGGAAGCACCAAACCCGCCGCCTCCACCTCCTCCGCCGCCGCCGCCGCCTCCGCCGCCGCCGTTTAAACCGCCACTAATAGTATTAACTATAAAGGCAACAATCGCGTAAGAAGCTAAAATAATAATCAGACCGATAACCGCGTTAATTAAAGTTCTTTTGGCCCGCCCTATTTTCTCTTCACTGCCTCCGGAAGACATCCATAGCCAGCCGGCATACATTATCATTACTACCGCTATAATTCCCAAAAAAGTCAACAAATACTTTATTATATCTAAAATTAATATTCTAATGTCTTTGTCTTCGGCGCTTGGTAAATTTAAATCTTCGGCATATTCAATGCCAATATCCGGGCCTTGAGCAGAAACAGCATTAATTTTAATAAATAAAAAAACAGCGGTCATTAAAAAAATAAATAAAATAACCGCTGATATTATTGACTTTTTGCTTCTTTCACTCCTTGTGCGCATGAAATAAAATTTATTATATAAAAACACTAAAAATACTGAAACACTTTTTTAATAATTTTAATATTATTCTTTTTTATTAAATAACTCTGCTTAATTATAAATCAAAACAAAATTGACTAATCCACAGTTTTATAATATTATTATAACATAAAACTGAAAAAAAATACAAAAATAATTTATTCTAAATTTAATAAAATGACAATTAGCCAGGTTATAACAAAAGTAAAAAACAATAATCCGGAGGCGGATGAAAAAATGCTGAAAAAAGCTTATGATTTTGCGGCTAAAGCGCACGAAGGCCAAAAAAGAAAAACCGGCGAACCCTACATTCAGCATAGCTTACATACCGCATTTGTGCTGGCGCAAATAAAAGCCGATTTTCCAACAATAATTGCCGGCCTGCTTCATGATGTGCCGGAAGACACTGAATACGGCCTGGAAGAAATAAAAAAAAAATTCGGTGAAGAAGTGATGATGCTGGTGGAAGGAATTACTAAGCTAAGTAAAATCAAATACCGCGGAATTGAACGATATCGGGAAAGCTTGCGTAAAATGTTTTTGGCTATGGCTCGCGACCTGCGGGTTATTTTAATTAAGTTCAGCGACCGCCTGCATAATCTGCGCACCCTGGACGCCTTGCCGCCGGAAAAACGAAAACGTATTGCCGAAGAAACCATGGAAATTTACGCCCCGATTGCCGGCTTATTGGGAATTTGGCGGCTTAAATGGCAAATGGAAGATATTTGCTTTAAATTCCTTTATCCGGAAGAATTTAAAAAGCTGGAATATAAATATGAAGTGGAGAAAAAAATAGAACGCAATCAATATGCACAAAAAATAAAAAATATACTGGGACAAAAATTAAAGCAGGAGGGCATAGAATATAAAATAGAAGACCGCTTTAAGCATCTTTACAGCATATATAAAAAAATGCAGAGAAAAGACAGAAAATTTGACGAAATTTACGACGTATTCGCTTTAAGGCTAATCACTCCCACTATTTCCGATTGCTACAAAGCCCTGGGGGTAATCCATACTTTATGGAAGCCCAAATCAAATCGCATAAAAGATTATATCGCCGTACCCAAGCCCAATGGCTACCGCAGTCTTCACACAACCGTATTCGGCCCGGAAAACAAAGCCACCGAATTCCAAATTAGAACTAAAGAAATGCACGAAGAATCACTTTACGGTATTGCCGCTCATTTGCATTATAAACAAAAAGGCGGCTCGGATTATAAAACTTTAAAACAACCCCACTGGATAAAAGATATACTAAATATCCAGCGCCAAGCCGAAAATACAAACGAATTTATCAGCGCTTTAAAACTTGATGTTTTTCATGACCGTATTTTCGTTTTCTCGCCAAAAGGCGATGTTTTTGATTTGCCGGAAAAATCAACTCCGATTGATTTTGCCTATATTGTCCATACGGAAATCGGCAATAAGGCTACCGGTGCGCTGATAAATAATAAAATGGCGACCCTGGACCAGCCTTTAAAAAATGGCGATCTGGTAGAAATTATAACCGATAAAAACCGCAAGGGGCCGAACCGCGATTGGCTGAAGTTCGTAAAAACCAATCGCGCAAAAGAAAAAATTAGACACGCCTCCAAAGCTTCAAAACTTGAACAAATCAAAAAAATGATTCCCGGCATGTAAAAAAATCAATACTAAATAGTTAGTGTGTAAAAACTAGCATCGGCTTAAAAATTTAAGATTTTTAACTTCGCACTAGTTTTTACACACTAACTAAATAAAAAAACAGGCCTAGGCCTGTTTTTTTATCTATATTAAAATCAAAAAATTACCATCTGTTTCTTGGCTCTTCTTTTAATTTACCAGTTTTTCTTAAATATTCATTTTTCTCACGAATTTTTTTACTGGCTAAAGCATACTCTTTTTGTCCGGCTTTATTTTTTTTCGCTTTTAAATATTTCCGATTGCGAAATTCTTTTAATTTTCTGCTTCGCAGCAATGTTTTATTAAATCTTCGCAAAAAGCCTTCAAAACTTTCGCCTTTTTTTCTTTTAAATTCTACCACTTTTTCGCACCTGCCTTTCTAGATAATTTATTATTAATTAATTTTTTTTTCTTCTTTTTCTTCCATAATGCCAATTGAAGAATTACTGCCATTTTCAAGCCTTTTATTTATTTCACTATAAATTTTTTTAAAATCAATTACTTCCTGCGTGCCGGAATCCATGTCGCGAATAATTATAGTACCGTCTATCAATTCTTTTTGGCCCAATATTAAAGTCTGCTTCGCGCCCAGGCGGTTAGCTTCTTCCAGTTGCGCCTTAAGCCTGTCTTTTGTAAATGCCTGCCTTACTTTATATCCCCGGCGCCTCATTTCTTCAAAAAAAACAAACATCTTTCTTCTGGCTTGGTCTCCCAGCTGGGCTAAAAAAATAATATCGACTTTATCGCTCTTTAAAGGAATATTTATTTCTCTGATTTTTTTAACAACCCTTTCCAACCCTAATCCGAAGCCGAGCGCCGGCGTCGGCCGGCCGCCAAGAATTTCTACCAGGCCGTCATAGCGCCCGCCGCCACATAGTGAAACTTGCCTTTGGAAAGAAGAAGAATCTTTATTTTCTTCATTTTCTGTTTCCTCAAATATAGGAACAATTTCAAAAACTGTGCGCGTATAATAATCAAGCCCGCGGACTAAAAACGGATTTAAATTGTATGGAATATCCATTTCGTCCAAATATTCCAATACTTTTATAAAATGATCGCGGCACCCGTCGCACAAATAATCAACAATCTGGGGAGCATCAGCGCTTACCTCTCGGCAGGCTTCAACTTTACAGTCCAGTAGCCTCAAAAGATTTTTATTAAATCTTTTTTTACAATCTACGCAAAGTTTTGTGCGCTTTCCCCTCTCTTTATAATATTCTTCTAATTTATTAATATATTCACTTCGGCACTCCGGACAGCCAATGCTGTTAATCTGCACCTGAACGTCAATTTGCAATTCGCTAAAAAAATTATAAGCGATCAAAATTATCTGCGTGTCCGCTACCGGACTATCTTCGCCGATAATCTCCAAATCAAACTGGGTGTGCTGGCGCCAGCGGTTGGATTGCGGCTTTTCATATCTAAATACAGGCCCGAGCCAAAACATTTTTACCGGCTGTGGCAAATTAAATAATCCGTGCTCAATATACGCCCTGACCAAGCCCGGAGTCGCTTCGGGGCGAAGTGCGATTTTATTCCCGCTCTTGTCAATAAAAGAATACATTTCTTTGGAAACAATATCGGTGTCCTTGCCAGTTGATCGTTCAAACAATTCAATTCTTTCCAGCATCGGCGTTTCCACGCGGTTAAATCCGTAAACCGAGGCTAAATCGCAAGCTTTTTTCTTTAATAAATCATAATATTTATATTCATCAAATAAAATATCCCTTACTCCTCGCAAGCGGGAAAACTTTTTTTCCTTTCTTTTTCTAAATTCTTGATTTTGCGGTTTTTTTATCTTTATATTAGCCATAATATAATCTATAATATTATTTATTAACTCACCTTGCGTACTTTTTAATAAATACTGGATAAACCACCATTAAATGTGTAATAATTTTTAATTTCCAATTTTGAATTTTGAATGAATTTTAAATGATTTAATGTTTAAAAATTAAAAATTAAAACATTCATTCAAAATTGGAAATTCAAAATTGGAAATTAAACAATATTTAATGTAGGTCTAAAAATATTATATATATTTAAAAAATAATAAAACGTGCGTATGGTAAATTATTAATACTCTGGGGCTTCAAATAAATGTATTCGGTCAAACGGCCAACCCCGTAAAAGCACCCGACCGGTCAAATAACTGTCATTTACCGGGCCAAAGCTACGGGAATCCTTGGAGGAATTACGATTATCTCCCAATACAAAATATTCATTATCGCTGAGGATTACTTTTTTTTCGGACAAACCGTATGTTTTAACTCCTGAGGTTAAATAAGGCTCCTCCAAAATCATCCCTTCCTTATTTTCTTCATTATAAATAATTACATTGCCGTCCTTTATTTGCACTTCCTCGCCCGGCAAGGCAATCATTCTTTTAATAAAATATTCCTGCGGATTTTTAGGATAACGGAACACGACAATATCGCCCCTTTCCGGAGAATTAAAACGATAAGTAATTTCATCAATTATTAAATACTCATGATCGTAAAAATTCGGTTCCATAGAAGCTCCCTTAACATAAAAAGGCTGGATTAAAAAATACCTGACGGGAATAATAATAACCAATGAAATCACTACTATTTTAATTAATTCAAAAACAAAACTAAAAAAATTCCTAAGCATATATTTTTTATATATCAAACAAAAGAAACAAAAAATAGGAATAATTTATATTATTCATATTTTTCTTTCTTTTTTTATTATTTTTCTCTAATTCAATATAACACTAAACTTAAAAAAAATCAAATATACGTATAAAAGCCTATTCGTCTGCATTTTATCCCCTTTACAGTCTAAAATTTAATTGGATTTATCCAAATTGGTAATATTGTAAAATTTTGCAAACCTAGCTATAATAAAACAAGAATAAACAAAGTAAAATAGGCCTAATATTAAAATAGGTTATTTTTATGTTTTAAAAACTAAATTGATACCATAATTTTATGAATAAAGCCCAAACAAGCACAACCCCCCCCTTCAATGAAGACGGAGAAGATGTAAAAATTTCCATTAGAACCAAAAAAAAGAAAAAATTTGCGAAACCGCTTATCTATCTGTCTATTTTTATAATAACCGGCCTGGCGGTTTTTACCAGCCAGGTTTTAGTGTCTGAGCAAAGCTCGTCTTCCTGGCTGTATAATCTGCCGCTCGTAAAACAAATCCGGCATCTAGCCGAAAGTGCGGATCGAAATCTTAAGGGCGAAGACAGGGAAAGAATAAACATGCTTCTTCTGGGCATGGGCGGCAGCCGGCATGAGGGCGGCTACTTAACCGATACTATTATGATTGCCAGCCTGGATATTAAAACTAAAAAAATTGCCTTAATCTCGATCCCCCGGGATTTAGCCGTGCCGGCAGAAGACAGGGGCTGGATAAAAATAAATCATATTAACGCTTATGCCGAAGCCGAGGCCCAAAATAGCGGCGGCTTGGCAATCAGCCAAGCGGTCAGTGATGTCTTTGCTATACCGATAGATTATTATATTCGCCTTGATTTTGACGGCTTTGTTAATATCGTTGATGAGCTCGGAGGGCTAAACGTCCAGGTGGAAAATACCCTAGATGATTATTCTTATCCTGTTATGGGAATGGAAGAGGCCGAGCCATACGAGGCCAGATACGAACACCTGCATGTTGAGGAAGGCTGGCAAAAAATGGACGGGGACTTGGCGCTTAAATTCGCCCGTTCGCGCCATGGCATCCGCGGCGAAGGGTCTGATTTCGCCCGCGCCAAAAGACAGCAAAAAATATTGGAAGCGGCAAAAAATAAAATTTTATCCATGTCTGTTTTGTTTAAACCTAAAATGATCTCGGATATTATCAGCCAATACAACGAACATGTCAGTACTAATTTAAAAATCTGGGAAATAATAAAATTGTGGGATTTATTTAAAGATGTTGACAAAGAACATATAATTAACAAAGTGATTGATAACGGCCCTAACGGCCTTTTGACTGAATCCATTTCCGAAAAAGGAGCCTATATACTAAGTCCTCGCAGCGGAGATTTCGCGGAAATTCAATATTTCATTAATAGTATTTTTTCAGACGCCCCCGAAGAAGACAAAATCATGGTATCGGACGAAAGGGCAACCGTGGAAGTCCGTAATGGCACCTGGATTAACGGACTGGCTTCCAAAACCGCTTTGGACATAGAAAAATACGGTTTTATTGTTGTTAGAATTGGAAACAGCACCCGGCAAAATTTTGAAAAATCCGTTATTTACGACTTAACTTACGGCGAAAAAATGGAATCTTTAACAATATTAAAAAATAAAACTAACGCCAATATTTCTTTCAGCCTGCCCGATTGGCTGGTAGAAGAAATCAGTAATGAGCTGGAAAATGAAAAAAGTCCGATTCAACCCGATTTTATCCTGGTAATCGGCCGTGATGCCGACATAACCGAATCCGGAATTGAAAATACTGAAAATGAAATGTAATAACTAATTATTAGTTATTGGTTATTAGTTATTAATTATGAAATATACAAAAAAAAATCTTCCCTCGGTGGTTCTGTTCGGCCGTACTAATGTCGGAAAGTCATCATTATTTAATTGCTTAACCGAAAAGCGCAAAGCTTTGATTTCCAATATTGAAGGAACAACCCGGGATGCTAATATCGGCGAAGTAAATTGGCGCGGTAAAAATTTGGAACTGATTGATACGGGCGGGATCATGGATCTTAAATATTTAACCGAAAAAAAAACTAAAACAACGGATATTGAAGCAAAAGTACAAACCCGGGCTCGCGATTATATCGAACGGGCTGATTTAATTTTATTTCTGGTAGATACTAAGGCCGGACTTCTGCCGCAAGACAAACAAATGGCTCTGTATCTTAAAAAAATATTGCCATTTACCGACAATATTATTCTGGTTGCCAATAAAACCGACAGCCCGAAACTAAGAAGGGAAATCGCTGAATTTAATAAATTATCTTTAGGTGAACCGCTTCCGATTTCAGCAATAACCGGCTCAGGCACTGGAGATTTATTGGACGAAATAGTTAAAAAAATCAGAAAACTTAAAATCCCCTCCCCATCGATAATAAAAAACGATGAAAAAGAAACAATAAACGTTTCTATTATCGGAAAACCCAATGTTGGAAAATCAAGCTTGGTAAACGCTATTTTAGAAAATGACAAAAATATTGTCAGTCCAACGCCCCATACCACCCGCGAACCGCAAGACACTTTAATAGAACATAACGGCGCTCTTATAAACTTGATTGATACTGCCGGTATCAGTAAAAAAGGGCAAAAGGGAGCAAAACGCTTAAAAGTAAAAAATACATTGGAAAAATTCAGCATAACTAAATCTTTGAAAACTCTGAAAAATTCTGATATCGCCCTCTTGATGCTTGATATAAATAAAACAATAACCCATCAAGACGCTAAGCTGGTCGAAGAAATAGTTAAAACAAAAACCAGCTTAATAGTCATAGCCAATAAATGGGATACGGTTAAAGAGCGTAATACTAAATTATATACCCAAAAAATTTATACCTACCTGCCGTTTATAAAATGGGCGCCAATCCAGTTTACATCCGCTTTAACCGGTGAAAAAGTTAAAAAAGTTTTAGACATAGCTTTAAAAGTTTCCGAGGAAAGAAAAACAGAAATTCAAGCCAACCCTCTTAATAAATTTCTGTCTCGAATAGTAAAAAAACACGCTCCGGCAAAAGGAAAAGGCACAAAACATCCCTACGTATATGAGCTAAAACAAATGGGAGCAAATCCGCCGATATTTGCCATCCGTATCGGCGCAAAAGACAATATCCATTTTTCTTATTTAAAATTTATTGAAAATAGGTTAAGAGAAAAATTTGGATTTTTAGGAACGCCATTAAAAATGTGTATAGAAAAAAATAAAAAAATTCATGGTAAAAAAGAGGAAATTTAAAGAGGCTAAACCACTACGATTTGTATTTGTTAAATTGAGTTTTAAAACTCAATTTAACAAATACAAATCGTAGTGGTTTAGCCTCTTTAAATTTCCTCTTTTTTA
>QMNH01000013.1 GCA_003647675.1 Candidatus Falkowiibacteriota bacterium
CACGGCGAAGTTTTTGTAACAGAAGACGCCGATGAAACCGACCAGGATACCGGCAATTACAAGCGTTTTTTAAATAAAAATATTTACCGTGAAAATTATATGACGACCGGCCGCGTGTATCAGAAAGTTATCCAGTGCGAGAGAAATTTGGAATACGGCGGCAAATGCGTTGAAGTAGTGCCCCATATACCCATGGAAATCAGGGACAGAATACAAAAAGCGGTTAAAAAAACCCGGGCTGAAATTATGATAATTGAAATCGGCGGCACAGTGGGCGAATACCAGAATTTATTGTTTTTGGAAGCGGCCAGAATGATGAAGCTATATAATGCGGAAAATGTTTTATTTGTCATGGTGAGCTATTTGCCGATACCGGCAAAAATAGGTGAAATGAAAACAAAGCCGACCCAATACGCGATAAGAACCCTTAACGGTGCCGGAATTCAGCCGGATTTTATCGTCGCCCGCTCCCGGGTCAGCATTGACAACCCTAGGCGTAAAAAAATCGCGATAAATTGCAATATCAGAATGGACGACGTAATATCCGCGCCTGACATTGAATCAATATACGATGTGCCGGTTAATTTTGAAAAAGACGGACTAGGGGACAGAATTTTGGAAAAATTTAATTTAAAGGCCAGACAGAAAGATTTGATCGAATGGAGAAAAATGCTTAGAGCGGCCGGGCAAGCAAAAAAAGAAGTAAGTATTGGGATTGTCGGCAAATATTTTGCTACCGGCGATTTTAATTTGGCGGATTCGTACATTTCGGTTATCGAAGCCATAAAGCACGCGGCAATTTTAAATAAATGTAAGCCGGATTTGCATTGGATTAATACCGAGGAAATAGAAAAAAACGGAATAAAGAGTTTGAAAAAATATGACGGCATTATTGTGCCGCAGGGCTGGGGTTCGCGTGGCAGCGAGGGAAAAATTAAAACTATTAAATTTTGCCGTGAAAACAATATGCCTTATTTCGGCCTTTGTTACGGCATGCAGATGGCGGTCATAGAGTTTGCCCGCAACGTGTTAAAATACAGCAAAGCGAATTCCGAGGAAGTTGACCCGAAGACTCCGCATCCCGTAATCCATATAATGCCGGGACAAAAAGAATTGCTCGCGAAAAAACAATATGGCGGGACTATCCGTTTGGGCGGCTGGCCATGCAAAATTACGGCCAATACTCATCTGGCCAAGGCTTACTTTAAAAAGTTTGGCTCCCAGAAAACTATTTCAGAGCGGCACAGGCACAGGTATGAGTTTAATAATAAATACCGCCAGCAGTTTGAAGAAGCCGGATTAAAAGTCAGCGGCACTTCACCGGACAATAATATCGTTGAAGCGGTAGAAATTACCAAACATCCATTTTTTATCGGAACCCAGTTTCACCCCGAATATATTTCCCGTCCGCTAGACCCGCATCCACTGTTTGTGGAATTTGTTAAGGTATGTTTAAATGAAAGAAAGAAGAAAAAATAAGAACAAGAATATAAAAAAGCAGGAAAAATATCCTGCTTTTTTTATTTAAATTATATTTTATTTTTCTGGAACCACGTTAACTATTTTACTTGATTTTAGTTGATTATTATATTTTCTTAATTTTTTGGTGGTAAATTTAATAAAACCAGCCATGGTCGCGAACAGGGTATCGTCGTTGCCTTTTTTAACGTTTTGTCCCGGATGATATTTTGTGCCTCTTTGTCTTACTATTATTGATCCGACTTTGGCAAATTGACCGTCGGATAATTTTATTCCCAGTCTTTTGCTTTTTGAATCTCTTAAATTAGTTGCCGAACCGCCGGCTTTTTTATGCGCCATATATTTTTTGCCATGAATCATGATTCATGATTCATGTAATAATATTAATAAAAATAAAATATTACCGAATTTTCGGTAACTTATATATAATATAACAAAACTATTGACTTGTGTCAAGGAGGCGATTTATGTTATAATTTATAGTATCTAAATTATATTTTTATTTAAATTATAAAAACAAGATGGTAACAAATAATTTTGCTTTATATAGCGTGAAAATATTAGCTGAATGCGGAAGAGATTTATTGATGTTTCCGGTTTGGTGGTATGGGCGGGGGCTATTGGGGCTTATCGAAAATTTAATACAATTTTTAAAAAATAGGCAGAAGTCGCTGGCTTTAATTGTATGGATAAAAAATTTATTCCGCCCTATGTACGGTCAACGTGATTGGCAAGGGAAGTTGATAAGTTTTTTTATGCGTCTGGCGCAAATTATTTTTAGAAGCATGTTAATGTTTTTTTATTTATTAATAGCTATATTGGTTTTTATATTTTGGATAATTTTGCCTATTTTTGTAATATACGAGATAATTTATCAAATTAATGGCTGATGAAGTTTTAGACAATCGATTTATAGTATGTCCGATTTGCCAGGGGGCCGGAAAAAATAATACCGGATTTGCCTGTGCGAATTGTTCTTCTGCCGGGGTGGGTACATTTTCCCATGGCCGTTTTTTTTATTGGGGCCCTAAATTAGGGCGGGCCATGATAGAGCTGGAGCATGTTAGAAAAAAAATTCATCTTATAATAAATATAACTTTTTTTTCTATCGGTTTAGCCGGATTATTATCTTTGGGTTTATGGATATACCTGGCTTCCGCGCATTCGGTTGAATTGGGCATGTTCGCCTTTTGGCGGGAACAGCATATATTAATTATGATATTTTGGATTGGAATTATTGCCGATATGTTCGTAGTGTACAGATTAAGCGAAGAAGAAAGGTTGCAGCATAAAATCAAATCACTTTCATACGATGAAAGGAATAAAAAAATGGATATTCCGAATAACTGGACAGAATTGAAGTTATCAAAGGCTAAATTTAAAATAGATGTTGCCGGCGGCTATACGCCTCTGGCAATGGAGGCGGTTGAACAGTCATATACATTAGCAAGCAGGCTAGACCATGAGTATGTCACCACTATGCATTTATTTTTTAGCTGTTTAGCCAATCCTCAGGTAGCGGCCGTATTTTCCCGCTTAAATATTAACGGAGTAAAATTAACCGAAAAAATTAGGATTCAAATTGAAAAGATTCCAAATAGCGGCAATAAGACAAAACTATCAACAGAACTAAAAGAGGTTTTAATTAGCGCGTATTTACAGGCATATAATTTTGGCCAAAAAAAAGTTACAGCTAAAAATTTAATAATTCCCGCCCTGGAAAAAGATAAAATTTTAAGTGAAATATTATACGATTTTGGCGTTGATAAGAATAAAATATTTAACGTTATTTTGTGGTTTATTATTAACGAAAAACAAGTTGAAAGCTACCGGAAATATAAAAAAATGGCTCGTTTTAAGCCGGCCACAAACATGGATCGAGCTTATACTTCCTTGGCAACACCTGCGTTAAACCAATTAGGCTATGATTTAACCGTGGCCGCGAAATGGGGGAAATTGGAGTTTTGCGTAGCCAGAGAGGAAGAGATAAAAAAAATCTGGCAATATTTTGAAAGCGGTGAAACAGGCGTAATATTGACCGGTGAGCCGGGGGTAGGCAAGAAAACAGTGATAGACGGAATTGCCCATCTGATGGTCAAGGAAGATGTTCCAAAATTTTTTCAGGATAAGCGCTTGGTTGAATTGGACGCCGCTCGATTGGTGAGTGGAGTTGATCCGGCCCGGGCAGAAGGCAGGATGATGGCGGTTATTGACGAAGTGGCCAGAGCCGGTAATATAGTTTTGTTTATAAACAATATTGAAAATATTATCGGTATAACCAGTGGAGGAGAGGAAAGCCTTGATCTTTCGGAAGTATTGGCCGGCGCTATAGAAAGAAAATTAATATATTGCCTGGCGGCCGCGGAAAATAAAAATTACAGTAAATATATTGAAAGCACTTCACTGGGCAGCTTGATGGGCAGAGTTGAAATTAATGAGCCGGCCGGCAATCAGGCGATTCAGATTGTTGAAAGCAAAATCGGGGGACTGGAAGGAAAATACAAAATATATTTTTCTTACGACGCGATTGAGAGCGCAATTAAACTAACTTCTAAGTATGTCCATGATAAATATCTGCCCCAGAAAGCTATTCAAGTTTTAGAAATGGTAGCGGTAAATGTATTTAAGAAAAACGGAGAAAATTCAATGATTAGCGAGGATGATATCGCCCATGCAATAAGTGAAATGACCGGTATTCCGATTGCAAAGCTAAGCGAGGATGAAAGTAAAAAACTTTTAAGGCTTGAAGAAGAAATGCACAAAAGAATGATTTCCCAAGATCAGGCAGTGGACATGGTAGCGGCCAGCTTGCGTCGCGCGCGAACCGAGCTTCGGGAAGGGAAGCGTCCGATTGCCAATTTTTTATTTTTAGGGCCGACTGGCGTCGGAAAAACCGAATTAGCCAAGACCGTGGCCGAAACATATTTCGGTAAAGAGGAATATATGATTCGTTTGGACATGAGTGAATATCAGCATCCGGACAGCATAAAAAAAATGATTGGCGATGCTAGCGGAGCCAAAGGTTATTTAACCGAAGCTGTGCGGGGAGCTCCGTTTTCTTTGGTGCTTTTGGATGAAATTGAAAAAGCCCACCCTGACATCATGAATCTTTTTTTGCAGGTAATGGACGACGGCCGCTTAACCGACGGCGAAGGCCGGACAATAGATTTTACCAATTGTATCATTATTGCTACTTCAAACGCAGGAGCCTTGTTTATTCAGAAGCAGATTTTCGAGGGCACCAATATTAACGCTATTAAAGAGGTTTTGATAAACGAGCATCTTAGTAAAGTGATGCGCCCGGAGCTAATCAATCGTTTTGACGGCGTAATCGTATTTGAACCGTTAAGCCGGGAAGATGTAGTGGAAATAGCCAAGCTGATGTTAAATAAAACCAGGGTCATGCTTAAAAAGAAGGGCATGGATTTAAAAGCAGAAGAAGATGGAATACGCACGTTAGCCCGCGAAGGATTTGATCCTAAATTCGGCGCCCGGCCTTTAAGGCGCCTGTTACAGGAAAGAGTTGATGATAAAATTGCCACCAAAATTTTAGCTGGTGAGTTAAAAAGGCGAGATACGGTAATTATTAATGAACGGGCGGAAATATTGGTTGAAAAGGGTGTGAAATTATAAAAAAAGAGGTGCATCATGTTAATATGCACCCCGAATGAAAAATTATAACGTTTTTTAGGGCTTTAATTTAAGTTCTTCACCTTCAAAGATAATTACCCTTTTATCTTTGGAGCGGCTAAAAGAATAATTAAGCAATATTTGCAGCCCAAAGGGGAATATTTTTTTCAAAGCATGGGTGTTAATTATTACTCTGGAACAATTTTTTACCTCTTTTAAAGCGTGAATTAGCTCCCAGGCAGATGTACCGTCAAAATCTCCGGATAAAATAAGTTTAGAATTAGATTTATCCAATTTTTCCTTTTTTATTGTAAAATTGTTTGCCACTTGCACCTTCCTTTTTTTATGGTTTATTTTTTCTAGTTATAATTTTTATAATAATATTAATATAAACATATTTATTAAATAATGTCAAGTAAAAAAATAGGAGTATAAGTATAAATATGCAATTTTATCTAATAATATTTTTTTTCAGCTTGTTTTTTTCTGTTGTTTTTACGGTTTTAATAAAAAAATTGGCAATAAAATTTAAAATTGTAGATAAACCGGAAGGGATAAGAAAAATACATAAAAAAAAGATTCCGCTTCTGGGAGGCATTGCGATTTTTTTAGCTTTTTTTATTATGGTTTTTCTTGTTAAAGACCGGCTAACTATGGGAGATTTGGAAATAAGCCATTGGCTGGGTTTTTTCCTCGGGGCATTGGTTTTAATGATAGGCGGCTTTTGGGACGATAAATATAATTTAAAAGCAAAGTATCAGATTATTTTTCCTTTGTTGGCTGTTTTTTTAGTTATAGCCGGCGGCGTGGGAATTGAAAAAATTACTAATCCATTGGGTGGTTATTTATATTTGGACAATTTTAAAATATTAATTTACGGCGCCGGCAATACCGCGCATTATTTTACGGTTATATCTGATATTTTTTTGTTGGTGTGGCTCATGGGCATGATGTATACCACCAAGCTTCTGGACGGTATTGACGGGTTGGTTACCGGAGTGACAGCGATTGGCGGGATTATTATTTTTCTTTTTACCATGACCACCAGGTATTTTCAGCCGGATATCGGATTGGCGGCTTTAATATTGGCGGGAGCCTGCGCGGGGTTTTTAATATTTAATTTTCATCCGGCTAAAATTTTTTTGGGCGATGGGGGATCTTTGCTTTTGGGCTATATATTGGGCGTTTTAGCAATTATTTCCGGCGGAAAAATCGCAATCGCGCTTTTGGTTATGGGCTTGCCGATCATGGATGTTGTCTGGACAATTTTAAGGCGCTTAAAACAGGGCATTAATCCGTTTAAATTCAGCGACAGGAAGCATTTGCATTTTCGTTTGTTAGATTTGGGCATAGGACAGAGAAAAACCGTTTTGATTTATTATGGTTTTTCGGTTTTATTCGGTTTAAGCGCTTTATTTTTACAAAGTTTGGGCAAGCTGTTTGCGCTCGGATTATTAATGGCGGTTATGCTTTTCATAGTAGTTGGATTTTCATATTTAGATAAAAAGAGAATAAAAAATTATGAGTAAAATTAGCAGATTTTATATTTTGCTTTGCTGGACAGTGGTAATATTGATATTGATTAGTTTTCCCATGCCAGAGTACGAGGGTACTAAAATTACTATTTACGATAAATTAGTTCACGCGTTTTTATTTGGTGTTTTTTCTTATTTAATTATTTATAGTTTAATTCTTTTCCGCTCTAAAAATTTTAAATTGTCATTTATAATGCTTATTAGTTTTTTGGCTGGCGCGATTTATGCCGGAATCGGCGAATATATCCAAACTTTTGTGCCCGGTCGGACTGTAAGCGAATATGATTTTTTAGGAGGCTTGGCTGGCATTTTAATTTCTTTAATTGTAAGTTATGGTATATTCAAGAGAGAAAAAGCCTAGATTGTTATTGCACGCCTGCTGCGGGGTTTGTGCTGTTTATGTAATCAAGTTATTGAAGCCGGAATATTCTATCGAATTATTTTTTTATAATCCGAATATTTTTCCGGAAAAAGAATATTTAAAAAGGCTGGATGAAACTAAAAAAATCGCGAAAATTTATAATTTAAATTTAATTATCGGAGAAAATAGCCATTCCGAGTGGCTTAACGCGGTAAGAGGACATGAAAAAGACAAAGAAGGGGAAGAACGATGTGAGCTTTGCTATGCTTATCGAATAAAAAAAACAGCCAAGTTGGCCGGTGAAAAAGGATTTGATTATTTTACAACCACCTTGTCAGTTAGTCCGCGCAAAAAATCAAAAATTATAAGCAAAATCGGCAATAATCTGTCAAAAAAATACGGGACAATATATCTTGATAAAAATTTTAAAAAGCAAGATGGTTTTAAAAAAACCATGGAATTGTCAAAGGCCTATAACCTTTACCGGCAGGATTATTGCGGATGCGAATTCAGCATAAGAGACTAGGCTTTGCGCGCGGTAATTTTTGTTTATTTTAGTAATTATTAATGGTATAATTAATTTATGGATTTGCCTTATTATTTCCAAAAAGCAATTGAAAGAAAAGCTTCCGACCTTCACTTGGTTGAAGGCAGTGTTCCGGCCTTGCGGATAAACGGAGAATTAACAAGATTTAAAAAGCCCCCGATTCCTTTCGGGGAATTAAGGTATTCTTTGTTTAGCGCTTTAGATAAGGGCATAAGGGAACGATTTAATAAAAAGAAAGATATTGATTTGTCTATGGTTTTTTTCAATAATCGATTTCGCGTAAATATCCATTACCAAAAAGGGAAAGTCGGTTTAGCTGCCCGTTTAGTCCCCAAAAAAATTCCCAGAGCCCATGAAATCGGGCTTAATGAAACAATTTATAATTTAACCCACTTAAAAGACGGCTTAGTTTTGGTAACTGGCTCTTCCGGGGTCGGCAAATCAACAACCCTGGCCTCAATGCTTGATATCATTAATGCCGAAAGAAGAGCCCATATAATTACGATTGAAGATCCGATTGAATATACCTTTGAAGACAAGCAGAGCATAGTAGAGCAAAGGCAATTAGGCCAGGACACCCATGATTTTGCTTCAGCGCTTAAATACGCCCTAAGGCAGGATCCGAATGTTATTATGGTGGGCGAGATGCGCGACTTAGAAACTATAACCGCGGCTTTAACCGCGGCAAAAACCGGACATTTGGTTCTGTCAACCCTTCATACCACCACCGCGTCCGAAACAATTGAGCGCATCGTTGATTATTTTTCTAATCAAAACCAGATTGCCCATCAATTAGCAACAGTGTTGCGCGCCGTTGTTGCCCAGCAGTTATTGCCGGGCAAGACAGGCGGTTTGGTCGCTGCTCGGGAAATAATGGTGAATAATAATGCTATATCCAATTTAATAAGAAATAACCAGATCGAGCAGATCCAATCAACTATCCAAACCAGCGCTCATGACGGCATGATTACCATGAATAAATCTATCGATAATTTATTTGCCGCCGGAATAATTACGGAAGAAATCGCTAGACACAGCCAAAGAGATTCGGGAACAAAAGCAGCTTATTATTAAATAAAAATATGCGTATTGAAAAATGGAAAGATGTTTTAGGGAATATAAAAGATAATTTTCAAGTTGAAGATGAAGGTTCGATCCATCTGGATGATGAGGGCGGAGTTGACATTGAATACATTGTATTTAAAGGGCCGTTGGGAAGAATGCGCTTGGAGTTTATTACTAAACCCGTAGTTTTGGATAAAAAAATGACTTATTCAAAACGCATCGGTTCGGAAACAAAAATAGATTATGTTTATTCCGAAGATGAAAAAACAAATATTTTAAATGCTTATAAATGGGATGAAGATAAAGAAGACTGGGCAGAAATAGACGCCTCAAGCTTTGAAGATTAGGCTCTTATGTTTTTTCAACTTTTTTAGTTAGTGTGTAAAAACTAGCAACGGCTTAAAAATCTTAAATTTTTAACTTCGCACTGATTTTTATAAACTAACTAGTTAGTTTTTAAATATTAATTTAAAAAATATGTTTAATAAAAAATTTGCGAAATTTATAATTCTTTCAATTATTTTTATTTTTGGTTTAAGCGGTTGTGCTTTGTTTCCGGCAAGCCAAAAATCTACAAAAACTCTCCCCCTAGATAACGCAGGCAAGAATAATCCTTTAGAAAATGGACAAGTTGATCAAGGCGATCAAGTTTCAAAATCCTTAGAAGCGCAGCTGGCGGCGCAATCTAATATCAATAAGTTTGAAGATTATGACGAGCTTAAGGAATTTTTAGAAAATTCTGATTTATCATCAAATATTACATACTCTTCACTCTCGCGAGGTTTGGGGGTAGTAGGAATGGAGACGATGACAGGTGAGACCATGAAAGCATCACCTGGTATCGGGCTTGATTACGCAAGTGATCTGGGGTTAGCTGACGCCTCTGAGAGCGCGCCAGGACTAGGAGCTGGGTCGGACGATTTTTCTTTAACTAACGTACAGGTTAAGGGAGTTGACGAGGCAGATATAATAAAAACAGACGGAGAATATATTTACGCGGTTGTAAAAAATAATTTGTTTATTATAAAAGCATATCCAGCTGAAAATTCTGAAATATTGGCTAAAATTGAATTTAAATCCCGACCACAGGATATTTATATTAACGGGAGTAGCTTGGTAGTTTTTGGGTCTGATACCCAGATTTACAAAACAGATACTTATCAGCGTTTTCCTCGCCGCTCAAGCTATACCTTTTTTAAGGTTTTTGATATTACTGATAGAAAAAATCCAAAGCAAGTTAGGGATCTGGACATTGAAGGAAATTACTTTAATTCGAGAATGATCGGGGATTATGTTTATTTCGCGACTAATAATTATAATTGGTATTGGTATGACGACATTCTTCCAATACCGCTCTTGCTTGAAGGTGGCGAGGCAGTCACGAGCGATTGCGCCAGTGCGAGATGCTACCATCCGGATGTTTATTATTTTAATATTCCCTACGACTCTTATAATTTTACCAGCATAAACGCTATAAACATAAAAGATAATAATAAACAGGTTAATGGAGAAGTGTATTTATTGTCGGGAAATCAAAACATGTACGTTTCAAAGGAAAATATTTATATCACATACACAAAATATATAAGCGAATATCAGTTAGAGATGGAAGTGATGAAAGAAATTATATATCCAAACTTAAGTGCTCGTAACCAGGAAAAAATCGCTAAAATACAACAAGCTGAGAATTATATTTTATCCCAAAATGAAAAAACGAATAAAATTTCTACTATAATCGAGCGATACGCAAGTTCTTTAAGCAGCGAAGAGCAGGAAAAATTAGAAAAATTGCTAGAGGAAAAAATTAAACAAAAATACAAAGACATTTCTAAAGAGCTTGAAAAGACAGTAATTCATAAAATTGCCATAAAAGGGGACAAGCTGGAATATAAAACTCACGGTGAAGTCACTGGCCAGGTTTTAAATCAATTTTCTATGGATGAGTCAAGCGGTTATTTTCGGATAGCCACTACAAAAAATAGGACTTGGTCCCGGTATGACGAAGCCAGCCGGCAATCTTACAATAATTTATATGTGCTTGATGAAAATTTAAAACAAGTTGGCGCGGTAGAAAATTTAGCTCCTGATGAGCGTATATATAGCGTAAGATTTATGCAGAACCGGGCGTATATGGTGACCTTTAAGCAGATGGATCCCTTGTTTGTAATAGATTTAAGCGATCCCAAAAACCCGCAGGTATTAGGAAAATTAAAAGTTCCTGGTTTTTCAAATTACCTTCATCCTTTTGATGACAATACTTTAATCGGGATTGGCAAAGATACTTCAGAATCGGAATGGGGCGGCGCAACAACCAAAGGATTAAAACTGTCTTTATTTGATGTTTCTGACGTAAACAATCCCGAAGAGATTGATACTTATATTATGGGAGACGCTGGCAGCGATTCGATTGCTTTGAATGACCACAAGGCTTTTCTTTTTTCACGCGATAAAAATTTATTGGCGATACCGGTTTCCATAAGAGAAAGCTTTGGTTCCATGAATTATGGGAAATTAACTTTTAGCGGAACCGCGGTTTTTAATATTGACAAGACCGGTTTTGAATTTAAAGGAAAAATTGACCATTCAGATGGCGGTCGAGCTTCAGC
>QMNH01000014.1 GCA_003647675.1 Candidatus Falkowiibacteriota bacterium
AACTGACAACCATTTGATGGTAGTTGACATGACCAGCAAGAACATAAAAGGCAAAGACGCGGAAATAGTATTTGACAAAGTCGGCATTTCCGTTTCCCGTTCCACTATTCCTAATGATCCTAATCCGCCGGCTAATCCTTCCGGAGTCCGTTTCGGCACCCCGGCAATCACTACTCGCGGCATGAAAGAAGAAGAAATAAAAAGAATCGCCGTATGGATAAATAGCGCCTTGGAACACAAAGACGAGCCGGACGTATTGGAAAAAATAAAAGACGAAGTAAAGGAAATGTGTTTAAGTTTCCCGCTTCCCACCGCTTAATAAATATTTTTGTAAAAATTTAATGGAAAAAATAATAGACGGCAAGAAATTAGCTAAAGAAATAAAAGATAAAATAGTTAAAGAAATTGTTAAATTAAAGGGCGAAAGGCCTAATTTGGCGATTATTTTAGTCGGCGAACGCGCTGATTCTTTAGTATATGTTGACAGGAAAATTGAAGAAGCTAAAAAAGTCGGCATAGATACGCATTTATATAAATGTTCGGCAAACATAGAAGAAAGAGAAATATTTGAATTAATAAATTATTTAAATTATGATGTTTTAGTTGACGCGATAATCGTCCAGCTGCCATTGCTTAAGGGGTTTGATACGGACGGGATTATTTTGGCCCTTAATCCGGAAAAAGACGCGGATTGTTTTCATCCGAAAAACGTTGAAGCTGTTATAAAAGATTATAAAAGCCTTAAAGTAGTTTCTCCGGTTTTTGCTTCAATTTTTTATATATTAAAAGATATAAACTTTAATTTACAAAATAAAAGTATTTGCGTTATTTCCAATTCAAAAATTTTCGGGCATTCGCTGGCCAGCGCCTTTAAGCAGGGTGGCGCCAAAGTGGAAAATATTAGGCCGGACGATAAACAGCTGGCAAAAAAAACAAAACAAGCGGATATATTAATAAGTGTGGCCGGTAAAAAGAAGTTTATTAAAAAAGACATGGTAAAAAAAGATGCTGTTGTTATAGACGTTGGTATTACAAAAGAGGGAAAGAAAATTTACGGGGACATTGATTTCGCGGGAGTAAAGGATAAAGCCAGCTTTATAACGCCAGTCCCGGGCGGCGTTGGTCCAATGACAATCGCCATGCTTTTTAAAAATACTTTAGAATTATACAAGAAAAGGCGCGGTAAATAGATCACAAAAAGAAACCGGGCTTCTACGATTGATTTGTAATCGCAAGAACTCGGTTTCTTTATATTTGTTTACTGGCCTTTTTTCTGATAATATAAAGCAAGAAGAAAAAATAAGTTTAAGCGTAATATATAATGGGTGTAAAAGAAAAAAAACAACAATTAAGAGAATTGCTTAATTTGCACTATGGCTTTAATTCTTTCCGCCCCGGGCAGGAAAAAGTAATTGATAATGTTTTAGCCGGTAAATCAACCGTGGTAATAATGCCGACCGGCGGCGGCAAATCGCTTTGTTTTCAACTGCCAGCCTTAGTGCTGGAAGGTGTAACTATTGTAATTTCTCCGTTAATTTCTTTAATGAAAGATCAGGTGGACGAATTAAAAAGGATCGGCTTGCCGGCAACTTTTATTAATTCTTCTATTAGTTCAAGCGAAACTTATAATCGGATAGAAGCCGTAAAAAACGGGCAATACAAATTATTATATATTGCTCCGGAGCGTTTTTATAGCGCGGAATTTATCGGAATGCTTAAAGATATAAAAGTAAGCTTGTTCGCGATTGACGAAGCGCATTGTATCAGCCAATGGGGGCATGATTTTCGTCCCAGTTATTTAAAACTTTCCGAAGCGATAAAATTAGCCGGCGAACCGCTGGTAATGGCTTTAACCGCGACAGCTACCACTGAAGTCAGAGAAGACATAATAGCACAACTTGGCTTAGAGCCGCCGGAATTAGTTATAACCGGTTTTGCCCGCCCCAACCTGCAATTCGGGGTAATAAACGCAGCCGAAAATTTGAAGCCGCGGCATGTTCTTGATGTTATATCTTCCGCGCCGGATGAAACCGGTATAATTTACGCCGGCACCCGGGCAAGAGTTGATAAACTTTTACAGATATTATTGGAAAATAATATTGAAGCGGCCAGTTATCACGCCGGCATGGACGCGGAGGACCGAAAATGGGTACAGAATAATTTTTTAAGCGGCAAAGCCAAGGTAATCGTGGCCACCAACGCCTTCGGATTGGGGATAGACAAGGCTAATGTGCGTTATGTTATCCATTATGATATGCCCGGAACGATTGAAGCGTATTATCAGGAAGCCGGCCGGGCCGGCCGTGACTCAAAATCCAGCCTATGTCTGCTTTTGTCAAATTCGCGCGATCGCGCTTTGCATGAATTTTTTATAAAAGGCGATAATCCGCCGCCGGAAATAACAGAAGAAATTTATGATATTTTATTATCCTATGAGTCTGATACAGTATTAATAACCTACGCGGAGATATCTTCAATGCTTTCGGATTCAGTCCCGGAAATGGCAATTGGCACCAGCCTTAAATTATTGGAAAAGGAAGCTTATGTTTCCCGCGCCCGTGAAAAAAGCGGTAATGCTTACGTGAAGCAGTTGAAAGATTATAATTATATAATAGATACCTTTAATTCCCGCTCGCGTAAGCAGAAGGATTTATTTATTGCCCTGCATGAACATTTCGGCGAAGAGTTAAGTCGTGGCTGGCAAGTTAATTTTGAAGAAGCCGCGGCTATATTAGACGTGAAAAAAGATCGGCTCACGCGTTTGGTTAGAAAATTAAGCGATAAAGGTTTATTTGAATATAACCCGCCTTTTAGGGGGACGGAAATAAGAATATTAAAACGTGAAAAACCCAAAGATATAAAGCTTGACAGGGAAGAGTTAAAGGCTAAACTAAAAAGAGCTTACGCGAAGCTTGGTAAAATGGAAGATTATGTATATCATTTTGGCTGCCGGCAAAAATATATTTTAAATTATTTCGGTGATTTAGAGGCCAAAGATTGTGGCAAGTGCGATATTTGTTTAAGCAAAAACGGATATAAAAGAAAAACAAAAATTCCGGCTCGAGAAAGCGAGAAAACCCCTTCGGCAAGCTCAGGGCAGGCAAGAAAACAAGAAAATAAACCGAGATCCTCGCTTAACACAAAATTAACACAGCTGGAAACGCTTGAGCTTTATAATAAAGGCGCGGAAATAGATAAAATCGCTGAAATCCGCGGGCTAAACAGAGATACGATTATTAATCATTTATGTTTTTTAATTGAAAAGGGCTTAATTAAAGATATTGATAAACTAGTAGATAAAAAAACACAGTTAAAAATTGAAAAAGTTATTGAAAAAACTGGATTAGAAAAATTAAAACCGATTTATGAAGAACTAGGAGAAAATATAAATTATGATGATATAAAAATAACAGCTGCAAAAATTAAACTAGACAATAAAAAAAATTAGTATATAAAATTAGCATATTTATTATTTGCAGAATTTTTACCCGCCATAGTTTTATCGTCGGCGGGTGCGTATATTCGCGGATTCGCATTATGTATATGGATAAAAAAACTCAAAAAGAAATACTTGATATTGTGAGGCGCAATTACGGGGAAATTGCGGAGCATTATAATGAAACAAGGAAAAAACATTTTTCGTCTTTGTGGGATGAATTAAAAAAGATTTGCGATTCTGTTGAAGATTGGCAGTCGGTTTTAGACGTGGGCTGTGGCAACGGCAGATTGCTTGAATTATTCAAAGATAGAAAAGTAAATTATTTAGGCATAGACAGCAGTAAAGAATTAATCGGTTTTGCGAAAAAAAGATTTCCCGGATATAAGTTTATAGAAGGAAATATTTTGGACTTAGGAGAGGCTAAGGAAATAAATTTTGATTATGCTTTTAGTATAGCGGTTCTGCATCATTTGCCGGGAGAAGAACTTCGTGTTCAAGCCTTAAGGCAATTAAAAAATAAAGTAAAAAAAGACGGTCGGATAGTGATTACGGTTTGGGCAATGTGGAGCCAGGAAAAGTACAGAAAAAAAATAATTAAATTTATATTGTTAAAATTAATCGGAAAAAATAAAATGGATATCGGCGATATTTTGTTTGATTGGAAAAATAGCCAAGGCGAAACAGTGAGCAAGCGTTATTATCATGCCTTTAGGAAGAGCGAGCTAAAAAGAATCGCCAGGAAAGCCGGCCTTAAAGTTGAGAAAATATATAAAGATAAGTTTAATTATTATTTAATTATAAAAAAATTTCAATAATACTAATTCGCATGTCCCGCGTTCGTAGTGGCGGGTTCGCGGAGCGAATAACATATGAATTTATCAGTAGAACAATTTGAAAGAATAGTTGAGGAGGCGATTGAAAGTTTGCCGGAGAAATTTAAGAAGAAAATAAATAATTTAGCAGTATTCGTAGAAAATTTTGCGACCAGGGAGCAATTAAATAAAGTTGGTTTATCTAATCCCTATTCGCTTTTTGGGTTGTACGAAGGACATGTGCAATCAAGGCGTCGGAATGTCGGCCCGGTTTTACCGGACAGGATTACTATATTTCGGCAGCCGATCATAAAAAGCTGCTCCAACGGAGAAGAATGCGTTAAAAGAATAATTAATACGGTAAAACATGAAATTGCCCACCATTTTGGCTCAGACGAAAAAGGAGCCAGAAAAGCGGGAAAACGGGCTTGATTTATCATGATATTTATGATAGGATGTTTATGAACTCCAGAGGGAGTTTTTTATAATATTAAATTAAAAATTGCACCTGTGGCTCAATTGGATAGAGCACTTGGCTTCGGACCAAGGGGTTGCAGGTTCGAGTCCTGCCGGGTGCACTAAATTAGTAAAAAGTATAAAGTAAAAAGTATAAAGTCTGTTTTAAAACTTTCTACTTTCTACTTTCTACTTTTTACTAAAACGGCTGGGTAGCTCAGTTGGTTAGAGCGTAGGACTCATAAACCTAAGGTCGAGGGTTCGATCCCCTCCCCAGCCACTTATTTAGTAGAAAGTAGAAAGTATAAAGTTTTAAAATAAATACTTTCTACTTTATACTTTTTACTTTCTACTAAACACGCCCCTATAGCTCAGTTGGTAGAGCAGCTCCCTCTTAAGGAGATGGTCGGGGGTTCAAATCCCTCTGGGGGCACAAAAACAAAACAGTCCGAACGGACTGTTTTGTTTTTGGGTTTTCAGGGTGTAATTTTAATCTCTTACGGGAATTTTTATTCGCTCGAAGGCGGGTTTCTGGGGGCACAAAATAAAACGATAATAGTTTATTAAATAAAAAGGCTGCGTTTATAAATAATTGCAGCCTTTTGAAAAAATATTTTTTTGTAATTCTTCTTTTTGAAAATTACTACCAACATTTAACCTTTCTGTTTCTTTTTTTTACATGTCGGATTCAATTGTTGGATTAATAATGTGATGCCCAATTTTAAAAAATTTTTTTGACCTACCTTCGCACCATGCCCCACAAGGCCAACCCATCCGTTTGAAGCACGGATGGTTGTTGAATTTTTCGTTCGCCCAAGAACTTCACCAACTTTAATTTCTACTTCATGCGTTTCTTTTAATAAACTTAGTGCTTGTTTCATTTTTTTACCTCCTTTTGTAGATTGGTTCAAACTTAAAGAGTTTTACATCTAAAAGAACAAAAAACGGTCTCACTTGAGACCGTTTTTCATTTTATAAAAATAAGTAATTTTTACACAACAGCAAACAATCTCAAGCAGTTCCTCGGATTATTTCTGCACCTATTATTCTGGATTGTTTGTATATTCTTCATATGTTTTGAATATTATCATATTTTTAAATTATGTCAAGGAAAAATATTTAATTTTAAGTCGATCCCTCATTATAATTTGCCATAATTCCAATTTCGAAATTATTTGATTCCAATTTGAAATATAGTGGTACACAAAAAAGGCGAGATTTAAAATCTCGCCTTTTTTATATTTTTGTTATTTTATATTTTTCCTTTTAACGCGTCCTTTAGGGTTTTACCGGTTTTAAACTTAGCTACAGTCACTTCCGGAATTTGAATGCGTTCGGAAGGATTTTGCGGGTTAACACCGCCTCGGGCATGCCTGGTTCTGGCTAGAAAAGTGCCGAAACCGGTAATTGTAACTTCGTTTCCAGCTTTAAGCTCGGAAATAATAATTTTTACCAAACCCTCAAGCATGGCTTCTGCTTGTTTTTTTGAAACTACTGCCTCGGCAGCAATTCGCTCAATTAATGTTGCTTTATTCATAGTCTTATGGATGCCTGTATTTAAAAATTAATTAAAGGCATTTATTATTTTGTAATAAAAAATTATTTTATATTAACATATTGAATGATTGGTTTAATCGACAGCGCCTGAGAGTTCCTTGAATTTACTTTTAATATAACTCCGTTAAAAATTGTTTTGCCTTTTTCCGGGATAACATGCTGGTATTTTATTTGGGTTAAAAAAGTTTTAATAATATTTTCTTTGTCAAGCCCTAAGCAGCTATTATGAGCCCCGACCATGCCAGCGTCGGTAATATAAGCCGTTCCTTGACTGGTTATTTTGTGGTCAGCTGTCATAATATGCGTATGGGTTCCCAATATTGCGCTTACGCGGCCGTTTAAATAATGCCCTAGAGATACTTTTTCGGAACTAGCTTCAGCGTGTATATCAACAATTATAGCAGATAGTTTTTTTAAAGGCAAATTAATATTAGCTAATATTTCATCTATTTTTTGAAAAGGGCAATCATGGTTCATTTGCATAAATACCCGGCCGATTAAGTTAATTACCAGGATTTTTTTGCCTTGTTTATCAATAATCATATAACCTTTACCCTGAGCCGCGGGAGAAAAATTAGCCGGGCGGATAATATTTTCTTTATCAAAAACAGCCAAGTTTTTTTTATTTTTAAAAGCATGGTCGCCGGTTGTAAAACAGTCAATCCCATAAGATTCCAGCTCTGCGATTATTTCCGCGGTGACCCCGGATCCATGGGCGCTGTTTTCGGCATTGGCAATTACAAAATTAATTTTATATTCCTTTTTTAATTTGGGCACCACCTTGGCAATAGTTTTTCGGCCGATTTTGCCGACAATGTCGCCGATAAAAAGTATATTTAACATAAAAGCATAATTAATATAAATAGCCTGTTTAATTTATGCTAACATAAGATTTTTTATATGGCAACATTTACTAAAAAAAATTTTTAAATTAAACATGAGGTTTACGCAAGATAAGTAAAAATAAAAAAAGAGTGGAGTTATATCCACTCTTTTTTGGGGTACTTAAAAATTATCTGGCATATTCAGTAACGCGCATTTCCCTTATTACATTTACTTTAATTTCGCCCGGATATTTTAATTCAGCTTCGATTTTTTTAGCGATATCCCGAGCTAGGCTATGGGCTTTTATGTCGCTGACTTCTTCCGAAGAGACAAAAATTCTTATCTCACGGCCGGCCTGGATTGCGTATGACTTTTCAATGCCATCAAAAGAATTGGCGATTTTTTCCAGTTCTTCCAGCCTTTGTAGGTATCTTTCGTAAGTATCCTGGCGGGCGCCGGGCCGGGCCGCGGAAATCGCGTCGGCTACTTTTACTATAATTGATATAAGTCCTCTAGGCCTATCATCATGGTGAGTTTCTATCGGGTCGATAATTTCTTGCGGTAAGCCGAATTTTTTGGCTATATCACGCCCGATTTCAGGGTGGGTTCCCTGGACTTCATGGTCAACCGCTTTGCCGATATCGTGCAGTAATCCGCCTTTTTTCGCGATTGTAACATCAGCCCCCAGCTGGTCGGCTATCAGAGCCGAAAGATGGGCTACTTCCAGAGAGTGCTTTAAGGCGTTTTGGCCGTAGCTGGTTCGGTATTTTAGCCGTCCCAGAATTTGCACTAATTTAGGGTCAAGTCCGGTGATGCCGATTTCATATAAGGCTTCTTCGCCGGCTTTTTTAATATCCATAGCCAGTTCTTTTTTAGACTCCTGAATCGCGTCTTCAATCTTAGTCGGATGAATGCGGCCGTCCAATATTAAGCGGTCTAAAGTTTTTTTCGCTATATGGCGGCGGATAGGCGAAAAACCGGAAATTAAAATACTGTTGGGCGTGTCGTCAACTATAATTTCGGTTCCGGTAAGCTGTTCAATTACTTTAATATTTCTGCCTTCCCGGCCGATAATGCGGCCTTTCATTTCATCGTTCGGCAAATCAACGGAAGTAGTGGTAATTTCTGTCGTAAAGCTTGACGCTAAGCGCTGCATAGTGCTGGCCATTACGTCGCGCGCCTTGGCTTCCAGGGTTTCAGTCGCTTCATTTTCTAATTTTTTAATCCGGCTGATTAAATCTTCGCTCATCTGTTCTTCGAGGTTTTTAATGATTACTTTCCGAGCCTCTTCTTTGTTCATATTCGCGATTAGCTCCAGCTTGGCAATTTGGTCTTTTTTAATTTTATGAATTTTATTTTTTACTTCTTCTACTTGATTAATTTTGTCGTAAAGTTTTTGCTGTTTATCCTGGAGTTCCAATAATTTTTGCGAAAAAGTTGTTTCTCTTTTTTCCAATCGGTTTTGCAGGTTATTAATTTCCTGCCGTCGTTTTTTTTCTTCCAGTTTGGCATCGTCAATTATTTTTAGCGCTTTTTCCTGCGCTTTTAACAGCAGTTCACTTTGCTTGTTTTTAACATCTGCTAGAATTTTTTCCGCTTTTTGCTCGGCTGATTTAATTTTAGCGGAAACTCTTTGTTTTCTCAGCCAGTAGCCAATAAAAAAACCGCCTAACAGGATACCGGTGTAAATTATATATTCCATAGGTAAATTATCCTTTTGCTAGGGGTTTAACGGAAGAGCTTAAAATATGTCTTTGTTTTGATTGTAAGAATTAAAAAATCAGCAAAATAATTTGCTTTATGTTTTTAGATTTTTTCCCGATTATATCCGGTTTTGATAGATAAATATTTATTAATTTTCACAAATTTAAATTTTATAAGACAATTTTTTTATTTCTTCCTTTTTCTGTTTATTTTCCCTAACAGCAGAAAGTATTAATTATTACGATTTTAATATTACCATATAGTTTTTGATTTGTAAAGCATGGATTTTGAGTAAATTTGAGGTTAGCATAAAATTAGCAAAAAGTTTTATTTTGCTGAAAAGAGTGATGATAGCAACAAAAAAACGCGGAAATTTTTCGCGTTTTTTTGTTATATTATTAGATTTTAATATTTTTTTTAGCGCTTAAACGGATGCTATTTGGTAATAATTTTATCTATAATTCCGTATTTGCGGGTTTCTTCGGCAGTCATAAACCTGTCTCGGTCCGTATCTTTTTCAATAGTAGAAATTTTTTGGCCGGTATGTTTGGCCAAAATTTTATTAAGCCGGTCTCTTAGCTTTAATATATATTCGGCTCTAATTTTTATATCCGTAGCTTGCCCCTCGGCGCCGCCCATGATTTGGTGTATCATTATTTGGCTATTCGGCAAAGCAAATCTTTTACCTTTAGCGCCAGATGCTAAAAGGGTCGCTCCCATCGAAGCGGCCATACCGACGCAAATAGTAGAAACGTCGCATCTGACGTATTGCATGGTGTCGTAAATTGCCATGCCGGCCGTGACAGAACCGCCAGGCGTATTAATGTAGAATTTTATGTCTTTTTCTTTATTGTCAGCGGCTAAAAATAAAAATTGGGCAATAATTATATTTGCCGTGTGGTCGGATATTGGTTCGCCTAAAAAAATAATCCTGTCTTTTAACAGGCGGGAATAAATATCGTAAGCCCGCTCAACGTGGCCGGTTTTTTCAATTACTGTTGGTATTAATGCCATATATTAGTTTATTGGGATATTGGTAATCAGGTTAATGAATTTCCAATTCCCTAGTTATATTAATTTACATTCTTATATTAAATAAAAAAGACAGTATTGTCAATTAAAGGCCAGTTTATATAATTTCCCAGCCATTTTTTGTTTTTAGTATATTGCCTTTTATTTTAAATCCGGAAGATTTTGGGTGTCCGCCGCCGTCCAATGCAATTGCCAGCTTTGAGATATCAATATCCGGGTGCGAGGAGCGCAAACTGCCTTTTATAAGTCCGGGTTTTTCTTCCCGCAGGAAAATAAGCCCTTTAACTTCTGCTAAATTGCTTAAAAAGCCGGAAACGCCCTCCATCTCTTCGTCAGTCGCGGAACTTTCTTTAATATCATTATAAGTTAATACGGAGAAAGCGAAATTATATTTTTTATTTATTTGTAGACTGCTCAGCGCTTTCCCCCATATTTTAATACCTTCAAAGCTTTTGTTGCGCGCAGTCTGTTTTATGATTTTAGGGTAATTAGCGCCGCGCAAAAGCATTTCCGAGGCAATTTTTATGGTTGTATCGGTCGTGGAAGGGTAAAGCAGGTTGCCGGTGTCTGTTAAAATTCCGGTAAGAATACAGTTGGCCATGTTTTTATTAATTTTTATTTGACTTGATTTAAAAAAATTATAAAGCACTTCGGCCGTTGATGATGTTTTAACGTCTTTTATCTCAATATCCGCATAGCTGTCTATTTTCGGATGATGGTCAAATTCAATAATATATTGATTGGCGTATTTATTATTAATTTCTTTTTCCAGATTGGTCCGGCTTATGCTTCCGCAGTCAAGCGCGATAATCAGATCATAATCGTTGAAGCGCAGTAATTTTTTGTTAGATTGGATTTTTTCCAGATGAGGCAGAAAATTATAAGTATAAGGAGGCTCATCTTTGCAGTAAGCAAAATATTTTTTATTTATTTTTTCCAAAAATTCTATTAAAGCGCAGGTAGAAGACAAGGCGTCCCCATCCGGCCGGTCATGGGTAACCAAAAGTATATTGTCGGCTTTTTTTATTTTAGCAAGCGCCTCGGCGTATTTAATTTTATACATTTTTTTAATTGTTTAGCTTATTGGTTACGCGGCCACTGTTTAAAAAACGGCCTTAAGCCGTTTTTTTATTATTTAGTTAGTGTGTAAAAACTAGCACGGCTTAAAAATTAATATTTTCACATATTTTTTATAAAATTATTTTCGCTGATATTACAATATCACTTCAAAAAATTTTATAAAAAATC
>QMNH01000015.1 GCA_003647675.1 Candidatus Falkowiibacteriota bacterium
ATTATTGATCCTGAATATGAATATAAGCATTTATCGGACGCGGTGGGCGGAACATATATTAATTTGTCCCTGTCCAGTGAAAATAAAATTAATCCTTTTGATTTGCCGCGTTCAATCGGAAGCGATTCAAAACCCGGAGATATTATTAGGAGCGCTGTTATTACCGTAAAAGGACTTGTTAGATTAATGCTTGGAAATTTAACCAACGAGGAAGACTCAATTATTGACCGCGCTTTGCTTGAAACCTATGCCAAAAAAGATATTACCCCGGATTGTGATTTAAGTAAAATAGAGCCTCCAATCATGCAGGATCTTCAGGATATCCTGGAAGGCATGGAGGGCGGAGCCGATTTGGCGTTAAGACTGCGCAAATATACTCAAGGCACTTTTTCTGGCCTGTTTAACAGCCCGACCAACGTTAGGATGGAAAATCAGCTGGTCTGCTATTCGGTAAGGGACTTAGAAGATGAGCTTAGGCCGATTGCTATTTATATGATTGTAAATTATATTTGGAACTCAGTGAGAAGTTCAATGAAACAAAGAATATTGGTAATTGACGAGGCTTGGTGGCTTATGCAGCATGAAGACAGCGCTAAATTTATTTACGCCCTGGTTAAGCGCTGCCGAAAATATTATTTAGGCGTTACTACGATTACCCAAGACGTAAATGATTTTTTAGTATCTCCTTACGGGCAAGCAATCGTGACAAATTCCTCGCTTCAGCTTTTATTAAAACAATCAAGCGCCGCGATTGATATTATACAAAAAACTTTCGCTTTAACCGAGGGAGAAAAATATTTGCTGCTTGAATGCGGAGTCGGGGAAGGAATATTTTTTGCCGGCAATAAGCACGCGGCCATAAAAGTGGTAGCGTCCTATACCGAAGATCAGCTGATAACTTCGGATCCGCGCCAGCTTTTGGAAATAGAGGAGGCTAAAAAAGAATTTTCAGAAAAAGCCGGGATGGAAGAATCCGATAGTGGAAGCGAAAATGATTACAGGAAAGCAAAGCCGCAGGATCTTAATATAGAATAAGGCCGCATAATATAAAACCGTACTTATCTTATTAGCGTTTTTATTATCTGCCGAAGTTTTATTGATTTTCATTGCTATATTGTTGTATGATTAATTTTATAAGCCATATAACAATATAACCATATAACAATATAATAATTTAAATATGAACAAAAAATTAATAGGATTCATAATAATATTTTTAGGAGCATTAATAATGTTAGGCTTTTTGTATTTAATGTTCGCGGATAAGCTGGGACTGCCGGACGTTTTTAGTTTTTTAAAAAATGACAAAGCAGTTGAAGAAATATCAAAAAAGCAGGCTGACGATAATGGCTCCAGCCAGCCAGCCGAGGCCGGCAAGGAAATTAAACGAATTACGATTAATCCGAAAGACGCGGACATAACGCAAGAGAATAAAAGCGCCGGCGAAAAAAGGGAGTTTACCAAAGATGATTTAAGCCGAATGGCAGAGTCGTTTGCCGAGCGTTTTGGAAGCTATTCAAACCAATCTAATTTTAACAATATAGTTGATTTAAAATTATTTATGAGCGAAGAAATGAAAGAGTGGGCTGATTCATACGTTAGCGGCCAGCGCGGCAGGCAAATTGCCAGTGATATATATTATGGAATTACCACTAAAGCGGTTGGCCGGGAGATAAGGGAGTATGACGATGACGCGGGCCAGGCCAGTGTTTTTGTGCAGACCAGAAGGCGCGAAGCAACCAGCTCTACCAGCAATACGTCTAAAGTTTTTGACCAAGATATAATAATAAAATTCATAAAAGAAAAAGGCGCCTGGAAAGTTGATGGCGCGAATTGGCTGTAGTAATAAATTATAAATTATTAGTTCATTTTACGTGCTTTTTAATAAACACTGAATATACAATCATTAAACGCGAAATAATTCTTAATATTTAATTTTGAATTTAAAATGAATGTTTTAATTTTTAATTTTTAAACATTAAATCATTCAAAATTCATTCAAAATTATAAATTGGAAATTAAAAATTAAACCGTATTTTATATTGTAAGTTTGGGAATATTGTATACGGTAAAATATTAAACGTGCGTAAAATATTTAATAAAATGAAAAAAAATTTTTCAATAAAATTGTTTATTGTTTCTTCCGTAGTAGCCCTTATTATTTTCGGAATGCTTTATTTTATTTTAGTATTTAGTTTGGCTCCGGCAGAAGAGGATTTTAGCTCCGGCGCCAGTAAAGCATCGGATAAATATTATCTTAATGAAAATTATCAGGACGCGGATCCCTATATTACGAAAGTGCCCAGCCTCAAGGATATGCTGGCCGGACCGATTATAAGCGCCCGGGATCCGAGTAAGGGAGCGGACGCGCCGCAAGTTACGATTATTGAATTTTCCGATTTTGAATGCGAGTTTTGTCAACAGCAGGAAAAAGTGCTGGAAAGAATTGTCGATGAATATAAAGATAAAGTAAAATTAATATGGAAGGATTATCCGGACGCTAATTCGGAATCAGCTTCCTATAAATCCGCGGTCGCGGCCCGCTGTGCTCAGGAACAGGATAAATTTTGGCCTTATCATGATTTGCTTTACCAAAATACGAAAAGTTTAAGCGGTGAATTATTCATTAATATTGCCGATTCCATAAATTTAGACAGTGATTTATTCAAAAAATGCTTAAACCAGGGAGAGGCGGAAGAATTAGTGCGAGAAAATATTGAAGAAGCCAATGCTCTGGATATAAACGGAATTCCTTTTATTTTTATTAATGATCAAGAAGTAATGGGGGAAATTAGCTTTGAAGATTTGGAAAGAATAGTAAATATTGAGTTAACAAAATAAAATTATCTAAAGAATTTAAATTATTAATATGGCGGATAAATTATTGGCTATATTTGAATGCTCTAAATGCGGCGCCCAATCTCCTAAATGGAGCGGGCGCTGTTTAGAATGCGGTTCTTGGGGAACTTTAGTCGAAACAGTTGTAAGTAAAGGTAAAAAAAATTTGCAGGATTTAAATATTCAGGGAGCACAAATTATTAATTTAGAGAAAATAAAAATTAGCTCAAGCCAGCGGCTAAAAACCGATATTTCCGAGGTTGATCAGGTTTTGGGTGGCGGCATAATGCCGGGTTCTTTAGTGCTGTTATCGGGAGAACCGGGCATAGGCAAGTCAACTTTAGTCGCGCAAATCGCGGATAAAGTTGGTAGAAAAAATAAAAAAGTAGTTTATATTAGCGGAGAAGAGTCAGCGGGGCAAATAAAAGAAAGATTGGAAAGATTAAAATGCGGCATTAAAAATATTAATTTTATTTCCGAAACTAATTTGGAAAAAATTATTTCTTCTTTATCGGATTTAAAGCCTGATTTTACAATCATTGATTCAATCCAGACAATTTATTCTTCTTTGGTGGGAGTTGAAGCCGGGAGTATAAGCCAGATTCGAGCGGCTACGCTGAAATTTTTGGAATTTGCCAAAGAAAATAATATAGCCATACTGCTAATCGGTCATGTTACCAAAGACGGCCAGGTAGCCGGACCGAAAACGCTTGAGCATATTGTAGATACAGTGGTTTATCTTGAAAGCGACAAAATAGGGGATTACCGCGTCCTGCGCGCCACGAAAAATCGTTTTGGTTCAATAAATGAATTGGGTATTTTCGAAATGACCGGCAGCGGCTTTAAAGAAATTAAAAATCCTTCATCCGTTTTTATAGACGAAGGGGAAGGAAAAATTACCGGTTCGGTGATAAGCTGTGTCATGGAAGGCACCAGGCCTTTTTTAGTTGAAATTCAGGCCTTGGCAACCAAGACAGTGTTCGGCTACCCGCAAAGAAAGGCTTCCGGATTTGATTTAAACCGTTTGCAGGTATTGTCATCGGTTTTGACTAAAAGGACAAAGTTAAATTTATCAAATCAGGACATTATTTTAAATGTTGTCGGCGGACTGAAGATTAACGATCCAAGCCTTGATTTGGCCGTATGTTTGGCTATTATCTCTTCACTTTTAAATCAATACATAGACAGAAAGACTGTTGTTTTAGGGGAAGTCGGGCTGGGCGGAGAAGTGCGTAAAGTAAATAAACTGGCAGAAAGAATTGCTGAGGCCGAAAAGCTTGGTTTTACAAACGCGATTTTGCCCGAAGTCAGTGTAAAAGCCAAAAAGATTAATTTGTCCGCGCTAAAAAATTTAAATGAAGCTGTTAGTTATTTAACTGCGTAAAAAAGATTAATTTTTTTAAAAATAATAGCCCAATTTAATATGGGCTTTTTTGTTGGCTTGGTTAATATGTGGGTATAATTATGGCATATAGCCTGGTACTTATGTATTAAAAGGGGCGGAAAGAAATAGGGACTATGCTTGCGCACAGCCCCTTTTTGGAATGTAAGATATGGCAGTATCTTACTGTTCATGAGCATTAAGAGCAAACCGGTTCAAGAGTACTCCCTGCTCTGATCACTCATGAAAACTTTTGTTAGCTTATAGGAAGTTAAAATTTCCCACAAAGCAGTTTTTACCTCATGTTCGTTAAAGCCCGTTGATTGTATGCCGGTTTTACCATTTGGACCTTTAACGAATATTTTAGCTGTAAATGGTTTTTCAAATGGAAACATTCCTTTTGGACCAGAGGAGCTGTTATTGGTTGTTACCTGCATTAAGTCTAAGATCTGTTTTTTGTTTTTCTTGATTACGGGAAGTTCCATTTCTTTGTCATTACCAATACCAATTAGCCCTTCTTGTCTATGCATTTTTATTTCCTTTCTAGTTTTAAAATAAACATTAGAAATACAGCCTATTTATCGATAATAATGCATCCCTCCCTTCCAAATTAGCTTGTTAAATTGTTATTATTCAATGGTTATGTATCCTTTTTTTATCAAAAAAAGTGGCAATTGTCAAATAAAATATTTTTTTTATATTATTCTAAATGTGTTTTTTTCTCCCATTCTCCTAATTTTTGGACTAAAGAAGGATGGTTAATAAGTTTTGGGTCGATATTCATAAGTTCTTTGGCTTCAGATTGAGCTTGTTTTATTAGCTCATAATCAAATAGAGACGCTATTTTTAATTCCGGAAAGCCTTTTTGCGCTGTTCCGTAAACCTCCCCCGGTCCGCGGAATTTTAAATCAATTTTAGCCAGGTCAAAGCCGTTATGATATTTTACCAGCGCGTTTAAACGATTTAAGGTTTTTTGGGATTCATTATCCGTAAGTAAGAAGCAGTAAGATTGATGGCGGCTTCGTCCGACCCGACCCCGGAATTGGTGGAGTTGGGCCAATCCGAACCGATCTGCGCCCTCGATCATCATAATAGAGGCGTTGGGAATATCAATTCCGACTTCAATAACCGAGGTAGAAACTAAAATATTTATTTTATTATCAAGGAAGTCTTTCATTATTTTTTCCTTTTCAGTTGTTTTAAGCCGCCCATGAAGCATGGCAATAGAAAGATCCGGGAAAATAGTATTATTTAATTTTTCAAATTCTTCTTTAACTGATTTTACTCCTAATTTATCGGAAATATCTATTAAGGGGCAGACTACGTATATTTGCCGGCCTTTATTAATTTGCTTTCTGATAAAATTATAAGCATCGCTCCGTTTTTTTTCCGGAATAACAAAGGTGTTTATTTTTTTTCTTCCTTTGGGCATTTCGTTAATTATTGTAATGCTTAAATCTCCAAAAAGAGCTAAAGCGAGAGAGCGGGGGATTGGAGTGGCGGTCATGGATAAAAGATGCGGCAATAGGTTTTTCTTTTCAGATTTATCTATTAAAGTTTTTCTTTGTTCCACGCCAAAACGGTGCTGTTCGTCGATAATTACCAAAGCTAAGTTTTTAAAATTAATTTTTTCCTGGATTAAAGCGTGCGTGCCGATTATTATATTTGAGTTATCGGCTATTTGTTTGGCGTTTATTTTTTGTATTTTTAAATCATAATTTATTTTTTTTTCTGCCCTTGTCATTAGTCCGATTTTTATTTTTTGGTTTTGAAGTAATTTAGTTATGCTGTTGTAGTGCTGTACGGCAAGAATTTCAGTCGGTACCATAATAGCGGCCTGGCGTTTATTTAGCGCGGTGTTTAGCATGGCGATTAATGCTACAATTGTTTTTCCGCACCCGACGTCGCCTTCCAACAAGCGGGCCATTGGCTTTGATTTTTCCAGATCCTTTATAATTTCCCAGGCTGCTTTTTTTTGGGCCGGAGTCAAACTAAAAGGCAGTGATTCAACGAATTTTTTTGTTTCATTTTCAAAAAATTTAATTTTTATCGCCCGAAATGATTCCAATTCTTTTTTTATTAATTCAGACTGGAGCTGGAGAAGAAACAGCTCATTAAAACCAAGCCTTCCGCGGGCATTGTTAATGTCTTTAAAGTTTTTAGGAAAGTGTATATTTTTTATTGCTTTATTGAGGGGGAGCAGTTTCTGCCTTTTTATTGTTGCCTCGGGCAGCCAGTCTTCTAATTCGTCAGCTAATAATAATATTTGCTTAATTAAAAATCTGATTTGTTTTTCCGTAATATTAGCGGTTAAATGATATATGGGCACCAGGCCTTGCGTGTGGATGGTGTTGCCTGAAATTAATTTTTCATATATTGGCGAAGTCATTTGCAAGCCGGCTGGGCCATGTTCAACTTTTCCGGCTAAAGAAATTTTATCGCCTGCGCGGAGATTACGGGCAATAAATGGCTGGTTAAACCATATTATTTTGATCTGTTCTGTGCTGTCGCTCACTATGGCTTCGGTAATATTTATTCTTTTACGCGGACTGCGCTTATTCTGTATGAGCTCAATCTGGCCTGTGATATTGGCGCTGGTATTTGGTTTTAGGTTCTTTATTGAAGTTATTTTACTAAAATCATCATATCTAAAAGGAAAGTAATTAAGTAAGTCAATTACAAAATTAACACCGATTTTTTCCAAGCGCTTCGCGGCCGCGGCTCCAACGCGGTTTAATTTAATAATAGGAGTGTTTAGTTCTATCATGGTATTATTTTATCATATTTTAAACAAAATAAAAAAGCCTGTATAGGCCTAGATGCGTAAAAATAATTATAATGCGGAGAGAGTGGGACTGACTACGCTAAAGCTTCGTCAGTTAAAATTCTTTTTTTTAAAACCGCTCTACCACTTCCTGTTTTAAAATATTTTTCTAGTCTTCTGGCATGCGTTTCTCTTGGAACAGCAATATAAGCTAAAAGTTTTACCGGTAATAAATTCATTGTTGCTTTTACCTCTCCCTTTTTATGATTTAATAATCGATTATTTAGATTTTTTGTCGACCCTATATAGATATCATTATTAGATAACTTTAAAAAATACACATAACCCATAATATTATTTTTCAGTAAATTTACCAAGTAAACTAGCGAAACTGACTGCGCTAAAGCTTTGTCAGTTAAAATTCTCACAAAACTGCGGATTTATCCGCCGAAGCTTTAGCGTAGGCGGAGAGAGTGGGATTCGAACCCACGGTACGCGTTAACGTACAACAGTTTTCAAGACTGTCGCCTTCAACCGCTCAGCCATCTCTCCGATAATATTAAAACAGACAATATATATTGTCTTATTTTATGAATATGCGGAGAGGGAGGGATTCGAACCCTCGAGAGCCGTTAAGCCCTAACACCTTAGCAGGGTGCCCCTTTCAGCCGCTCAGGCACCTCTCCAAAAAAGAAAATAGAAAACAGACGCCAGACCACAGAATTATTTACGTAATTTTAATAATTTAACTATTTTTTTGTTTACTGCTGCCTGTTGTCTGTTTTCTTGATAAATGCTATAATTACTATATAAAAATAGTCAATAAATGTCAAACTAATGAAAAAAAAAGAAAATTTAACTGATTTTAAAGATGATATAATTGGCTGGGAAGTGCATGAATATGAAAAGCACGAAAGATCCAGGCCCTGGTATTTTATTGCTGTTTCAATCGCTTTTTTACTTCTGCTTTATTCATTTTTTACTTCTAATTTTCTTTTTGCGTTTATTATTGTTTTAGCTTCCCTGGTTTTTGTTATGTATGAAGGGCAGATTCCCGGCATAGTTAAAATCAGCCTGACAGACGAGGGGGTAGTTGTCGGCAGGAAATTTTACGATTATGATGAAATAAAGAATTTTACTGTTATATATAAGCCGCGACTGGAGACTAAGAATATATATTTTGAGTTTAAAAATGTGTTCCGCCACAGACTTTCTGTTCCATTGGAAAAAATGGATCCGATTGTAATTAGGGAAAATTTATTAAAATATCTGCCGGAAAACCATGAAAGAACCGACCCGCCGTTGTCTGAGGGACTAGCCAAACTTTTTAAATTGTAAATAAGAAAAAAAAGAAAAAAAAGAAAATAATTGCTATTTTCTTATTTTTTTTCTATAATTCAAGTACTTTTTTATAAGCACCCGTCGTTCAACGGATAGGACGCAAGATTGCGGATCTTGTAATGTAGGTTCGATTCCTGCCGGGTGCACAAGAATACTACATAAAGACTTTTTTGTAATTAGGTTCGATTTTTACCCGTCCGTAGCTTTATGTGCAGGCGGGCCTGCCGGGTGCACAATTTAAAACCTTTTCATTTTAGGTGGAGAGTGTTTTTTTGTTATAAATATGAGTAACAAACCTCGGATATGATTATTATCCGAGGTTTTTTTTATTTATGTTTGTATTTTATTATTTTTGTTATATAAACATCCTACCTCCCCATGCTTGTGCCTTGAGCGGACTAACAAAAAGCGGAAATTGAATTTGAGTCGGAATTAGAAAGAAATAATTTTATAATTTATAATTAATTCCTACACGTCCGTCATTATCAGCACCTATTTCGATTGTTCTGCCATTTTCCGTGGTAAACGAATAACGTTTTACTTCTCCTGTCGGGACAGCTGCGATTGCGTTGTGTGCATGAATATGCTCTATAAATTGAGCTTCAGTCAAATCTGGCCCTGTTAGCTTTTCAATGAGCTCCTCAATTTCGGGTGCTTGCTTAATTAAATCCTCCCTTGAATCCACGGAGATTATTTCCCTTGGTGTTTTTTGTTTTAATTTTTCGAATGCCATAGTTTTTAAGTTATCTAATTTATAAAATTATTTTTTCTAACATATCGCCGAGCCCACCTCCTCGCGGTTGCGTTTTGGGTGGGCATTGACAGGGAATACCCCTTACCCAAAATTCAATATTATTTTTATCGTTTATTTCTAAAAAATTTTATTTATTAGGCCATATAAGGACTCGATAATTTTTACTCTGTGGGCTTGAAAAAAGGCGACTTTTATGTTAAGTTATTTTAACATTAAATATTAATGATTTGAAACTAATATTTAAATTAAGATGTTCTTTTTGAAAGGAGGAATTATGAACATTGATAGAATGATATACCTGTATGGAAACGAACCCCCTTTGTACTATTATTCGGTATGTTTATTATGTTTTGGACTGGGCTATAACTATGCTAATTATTCGAATTGGGGATTCTCGTTTTTCTTCGGAAATACTCTAGTACTTTTTATCGGCATTCAAATCATGGATGCGCTAATTAAGGGAGTAAAAAAAATTAAAAAGGATTTTAAGGTGTCCATTACCCCAAGGTAACAGTACTTTTATATCGACCATCGAGAAATCGGTGGTTATTTTTTGTTCCTGCCTGCCGGCAGGCAGGGAAACTGAATTTGGGAGAGCGAGCGTTAAGAATTAAATTATTTATGACAATTTTGCTTGACTGATTTATAGTATAGTATTATAATAGTGTATTCTTTTAAAAAAACATTAATTAACATATAGGGAGGTATTCTAATGGTAAATCAGGGTTTAGTAACGGTAAAATCAGGTATCAATGTGATGATGAAGGTGGTTTCAGGATGTGATGGCCATAATGCCCAAAAACTCGCCGAGAAACTTAAGAAGACCTGGCCGCTAGAAGCAGAAGAAGTCAGTCGGATTGCCTATAAAGTTGGATTTGGTTGCGAAAAATGCATTATTGTTTTTACGGAAACAGAAACTATTTTTAGTGGGGATGACGAAATTTTTTTGGGATATAAAAAAGAGTTTCAAAATCCTAATTTTAATCCAAGATCGGCGAGAGGCACTGCTGACCATGTGGTAATAATCGATGTTTAAAGAATAACGTTTTTGTGGGGGCGTGGCATACAATTGTCACGTCCTTCTTTATTATAAATTGTCAAAATAATTTTATTTAACTCGCGAAGTCAGGTACGCCGTATTAGGCTACATAACAAAATATTTTAGGTGGTGCGGGGAAATGATACGTTCCTCGCTGAGTGCTTATACGTTTTAGTCGAAAGGTTTTGCTAATAAGCATATTCCACAGACAATAAACACTGCTGCCGGTAAAAATAGTACGCCTGAATTAGGTATTTTACTATGGACACCAGCGAAAAGGTAAACCGTTCCAAGTCCTGAAAAGATCAATCCGAATATTCTGCGCAAAACGCGTAAAAAGTGTTTAATTTCAAACGGAAAAAACTTTTTAATGTCACATACATTTTTAGTCATTGTGTTCCTCCTTGTTTAGAATTTGCACCACCTAAAATATTTTGTTTATTTATAAAAATTTTATATAAACTTTATTATTTATTTAATTTTTATTTAACTCGCAAACCAGATGTACCGCATTATATGATGTAAATTTTTTATTTAATAAATTAAGAATTTTTATTTGCCAATAATCTTAAAAATGATGAAACGGTATTTATTATTATTTCAACGTCATGTCTGTCGTAGTTTTTTATTGTCCCATGTTTAATGCTATCCATCCAATCTTTTAGATTTCTAAATAATTCTTTTGAATATTTCGTACTAAAACCTATTTTTTTCGAATCATCATTTTTAAATACATGTTTAAATCCTTTATTTTTGTTCCCTAGAACTATCTTGGCTATTTCATCACAAGCTGTATACATATCTTCAATAGCATCCTTTAATTGCGATTTATTTTTGGCAAATAAAAATTCTCTTAGTCCCTCTTCATAATTTTTTATAAAATAGATTAAATCCAATATTTAACCTCTAAATTAATACAGTATAAAAGTAATTTATAGTGA
>QMNH01000016.1 GCA_003647675.1 Candidatus Falkowiibacteriota bacterium
TATATCACTTCAAAAAATTTTATAAAAAATCTGCAAAAATCTTAAATTTTTAACTTCGCACTAGTTTTTACACACTAACTAAATAATTATTCCCCATGTTCGGGGATTTTTATATAGACACTTTTTTAGCTATTGACAAGCATTGATTTATATTTTATATTTAAATTAGCACTCACAAGGCAAGAGTGCTAATAAAGAAAATAGAAAAAATTAATTTTTAATTTGTAAAAATATGTTTAATAAATTCACCAATAAATCACAAGAAGCAATTATAAATGCTCAGATCATTGCCCAGGATAACGGCCAGCAGCAGATAGAAGCACTTCATATTTTAGCGGCTTTATTGTCGCAAAACGAAGGATTAATCAGGCCAATTTTAGAAAAAATGAAAATAGATCCGGAAGATGTGGAAAAATTAGTAATTGATAAAATTACTAAACTTCCCAAGACTCCAACAACATCAGCGGTGGGAGCGGTGCAGGGCACGGCTGAAGTTGCCATGATTTTGGAAAGAGCAAAAAAAGAAGCTGACAAAATCGGCGATGAATATATTTCAACCGAGCATCTGCTTTTATCACTGGTAGGAGTTAAATCAGAAGGCCAGTCTATACTGGTAAAGCTTGGAGTTGAATACGAAGGCATTTTAAAAATATTAAAAGAATTAAGAGGCTCGCAAAAAGTTGACAGTCCTAATCCGGAAACCAAATATAAAATTTTAGAAAAATACACCGTAAATTTAACTGATCAAGCCAGAAAAAAAATGATTGATCCGGTAATCGGCCGCGATAACGAAATTAGAAGAATTATGCAAGTACTTTCCCGGAGAAAGAAAAATAATCCGGTGTTAATTGGAGAAGCCGGAACCGGAAAAACCGCGATAGTTGAAGGATTAGCGCAAAGGATTGTTAGCGGAGACGTCCCCGAGACTTTAAAAAATAAGGAGCTCATCAGCTTAGATCTCGGCTCAATGGTAGCCGGCGCTAAATTTAGAGGTGAATTTGAGGATAGGCTTAAGGCCGTGATAAAAGAAATAAAATCCCAGGGCAGCCGCATAATATTATTTATTGATGAACTGCATACTTTAGTCGGCGCCGGTGCTTCTGAAGGCTCCATGGACGCTTCCAATATGCTTAAACCGGCTTTGGCGCGCGGAGAATTAAGGGCAATTGGAGCTACCACCACAAAAGAATATCAAAAATATATTGAACGCGATGCGGCTCTGGAAAGGCGTTTTCAGCCGATTTACGTATGTGAGCCCAGTACTGAAGATACGATTGCCATACTAAGAGGAATTAAAGAAAAATACGAAGTATATCATGGCGTACGCATTACTGACGATGCTATTGTCGCGGCGGCTAAATTGTCTTCCAGATATATTAGCGATAGATTTTTGCCTGATAAAGCGGTTGACTTGATTGATGAAGCGACCAGCGCTTTGAGAATGGAGATTGATTCAATGCCCGAAGATTTGGATAAATTAAAAAGAGAAATAAAAAGGCTTGAAATTGAAAAAGCCGGGTTAAAAAATGATAAAAGTTCAAATTCTAAATTAAGAACTATTAATAAAAAATTAGCGCAATTAAAAGAAGAGGCTAATCAAATAGAATTGCATTGGAAAAATGAAAAAGAAATAATTAAAAATATTACCGAAACAAATAAAAAGATTGATAAATTTAAAGCTAGCGCTGAAATTATTGAAAATAAAGGCGACGACTTGGCTAAAGTCGCGGAAATAAAATATTCCCGGATTCCAACGCTTGAAAAAGAAGTAAAAAAATTTGAAAATGAATTAATTGAAATACAAAAAAAGGGACAGCGAATTCTAAAAGAAGAAATTGACGAAGAAGATATAGCTAAAGTTGTTTCTCGCTGGACAGGCATCCCAGTTACTAAAATGCTTGAATCGGAAATAAAAAAATTAGCTAAAGCCGAGGAAGAGCTTGGTAAAAGAGTAAAAGGACAGGCCGACGCCATAAAATCAGTTGCTAATGCCATTAGGCGCTCCCGGGCCGGCATAAGTGAAGAACAAAAGCCGATTGGCTCCTTTTTGTTCGTCGGCCCTACCGGAGTCGGAAAAACCGAATTAGCCAAAACTTTAGCTGAATTTATGTTTAACGATGAAGTTGCCTTAATTCGCATGGATATGAGCGAATTTATGGAAAAGCATAGCGTGGCAAAATTAATCGGCTCTCCCCCGGGTTACGTGGGGCATGAGGAAGGCGGCCAGTTAACCGAAAAAATAAGGCGCCGTCCTTATAGCGTAATTTTATTTGATGAAATAGAAAAAGCCCATCCTGAAGTATTTAATATATTACTGCAAATTTTAGACGACGGCCGTTTAACTGATTCCAAGGGACGGGTAGTTAATTTTAAAAATAGTATAGTAATTATGACTTCAAATCTGGGAAATGAAGTTATAAAAAGCTATTCTATCGGATTTTCCGACGACAGCGACGAAAAAGAAGATGAAGAAATTAAAATTGACGAGATGAAAGAAAAAATCGATAAAATACTAAAAGAAAATTTTAAATTGGAATTTTTAAATCGCATAGACGAGATTGTAATATTTAAAACTCTTGACAAAACCGCTTTAGTTAAAATTGTTGACCTTGAGCTTAGTAAAGTCGAGAAAAGACTCTATGACAAAAATATTAAAATTAAAATTGCCAAAAAAATTAAAAAATTGCTGGCCGATAAAGGTTATGATACAACATTTGGAGCCAGACCCTTAAAAAGAATAATCCAAAATTTGATTTTAGACGAATTATCATTGGATATAATAGAGGGTAAAATTAAAGATGGTGATAAGGTAATGATTGATCTGAGCGTTAAGAATAAAATATTGTTAACCGTAAATAATTAAATAAATAGCCTTTTATAATAATAGCGCAACAAACAAAAAACACCTTTTTAATTAAGGTGTTTTTTGTTTTACTAACTTAACAATTACTTGTTAGGCAGAATTCTAAACATAGTAGTACCACAGGTTGGACATATGCCTTTCATAGCCCTTCTTGGTTTTCCGCCCTTACCTTTCATCTCTACTTCCTTACCGTCTTTCATTTCTCTTTTAGCTTTACATTTAACGCAATAAGCTTCCATAAATTTATGTTTTTTCTTAAAAAATTGAAAATTAATTAATTAATTAACAATTTTATTAAGAGAAAAATTAATTATTTTATTTAATATTAGTAATTTTTTTATGTTTATTTAAATTTTTTATCCCTTTTTCCCTTTATTTATTCAATTTTACCACATTTTAGGAAAAAAATAAAGCTATTTTTAATTTTTAAGCCGCGCTAGTTTTTACACACTAACTATTTATTTAAAATATTAATTAATTTACCTTCCAGACTGGTTGATATTTGTTCTTGTTTTTTCGAAATATTTTGATATATATTTTCCAGTAACAGGAAAATATTGTTAGAATTGTTTTTTATAATATTAAAATTACTGTTTGTATTTATACTTGTGTCCTTGCCGGCCGCTTTTGCCGTTTGACCAAATAATTCGTCTTTAGTAATTAAAAAAGTGTTATTATTTTTATTATATAATTTTAAATCTTGATTATTATTTATTATATATTTGGCAAAAATTTCTTTATTATCAATTGGCTCATTATCGCGCGATTGATTACTTCGGGAAGTATTTGAGCAATTGTGCAGTTGGGAAATTTTGGAGTAAAGAATACGATCTGTTTTATTTATTATCATGGAAGATAATTCAGGTGAAAAACGGCAGATTGAAATGGAGAATATAAAAGCAATTATACAAATTGAAGCTAATTTTAAAACCCAGGGCTTGTCATAAATTTTTTCTGCAGTTTCATTTTTGCATGAATCTCCTTTTTCTTTTAAAACAATCATAGCGTTGTTGACGTCGGTACGGCTTTTAATTTTATTTTTTAGTGTTTTAGGCTTTTTTATTTTTGAATTATTTATTAGCTTATTTTTATATTTAATTAAAATATTTGACCATTCACGACCCGATAAATCATCTAAATTAATATAATTTTTTTCTTTTTTAATAAAAATATCTAATACTTTTTTAAGTTTACCGGATTCATTATTTTTTGAATTATTTCTGTTTATTTTTTTCCTTTCCTGATTCAAAAAATTATTAAAACAAAGTTTTATTTTTTTAACTTTTTTACTTTTAGACATGGAAATTTTTATAAAAGTTATTATTAATTTATTATACCATAAAAACTAATCAGACTAAAGGCCGCAATGCGGCTCTGCTTGGGCGCCTCTTGCAAAAAATAAAAACTTATGTTATTATAATTATTGTTATAAAAAGAAACTTTTAATTAAAAAGTAAAATTTTATTAATAACTTTGTTAAAAAATTATATTGTATGAAGAAAAAAATTCATCCCAAATACAACGATAACACAAATGTAATATGCGCATGCGGGAATAATTTTGTAACCGGTTCAACTCAAGTCGAAATAAAAACCGAGCTTTGTTCTGCGTGCCACCCTTTTTATACCGGCAAGCAAAAGTTAGTTGATTCTGCTAGGCGAGTAGAAAAATTCCAGGCGAAAATTGATGCCAGTAAAAAAATGTCAAAATCAATTAAAGCTAAGCGTCCTCGACCCAAAAAAACGAAAAAATAACTAAATAAACGGTTATTTTTATAGGTTTTTATATACAAAAAGCTATAAAAATAACCGTTTTTATATTTCTATGTATAGCGAAATAAAGAAAAAATTTAATATGCTTGAAGCAGAGTTATCTGACCCGTCCATCGCGAAAGATATTAATAAGCTAAAAACAATATCCAAACAACACTCAGAATTAAAAAATATTTATGAAATGATTATTCGCTTGGAAAAAATTGAAAGGCAAATTATTGAAAATAATGAAATAATACAATCTGAAGATACTAACGACTTAAAATCATTGGCGCAGGAAGAGTTGGGGGTAATCGAAAAAGAATGCAGTAATTTAAAAAAAGAAATAGACAATGAGCTTAACCCGGCAAATCCAAAAGACAAAAAAAATATAATAATGGAAATACGCGCCGGAACCGGCGGTGATGAGTCGGCTTTATTTACCGCTGATTTATTTAGAATGTATTCGCGTTTTGCGGAACAAATGGGATGGAAAATTGAAATACTTAATTCTAGCCGGACTGGAATCGGCGGTTTTAAAGAAATTATTTTTGAAATTAAGGGAAAAGACGTTTACAAGATGTTAAAACATGAAGGCGGCACCCATCGAGTGCAAAGAATTCCGGAAACAGAAAAACAAGGCCGCGTTCATACCTCAGCCGCTACCGTAGCCGTTATTCCCGAAGCCGAAGAAATTGACATGGAAATCAAAGGAGAAGATTTAAGGATTGACGTATATTCGGCTTCCGGCCCGGGCGGGCAAAGCGTAAATACTTCAAATTCGGCTGTTAGGCTTACTCATTTGCCTTCCGGACTGGTTGTCCAATGCCAGGACCAGAAATCCCAGCATCAAAATAAGGAAAAGGCCATGCAAGTCCTCCGGTCAAGGCTGCTGCAAAAATACGAACAGGATCAACACGATTTAGAAGCGAAAGAAAGGAAAGAGCAGGTAGGCTCGGGAGACAGAAGTGAAAAAATCAGAACTTACAATTTTCCCCAAGATAGAATTACCGATCACAGAATAAAAAAATCATGGAGCAATATAACGACAATACTTGATGGTGATCTGGGCAATGTAATCAAATCACTAGAGAACTAAAATAAATGAATATAGAAAAGTTTCTTTCACGCGTTGTTAATAAATTAAACTCAGGTAAAATTGAATTTCCGCATATGGAAGCGGAACTTTTGTTGGCCAATGTTTTAAAAAAGCGCCGTGAATTTGTTTTGTCTCATCCGGAATACAAATTGAATATTTTGCAAATCATAATTTGCCGGTTTTACGTAGTAAAAAGATTAAAAGGAATTCCGCTGGCTTACATTGTAAAAGAAAAAAAATTTTACAATTATAACTTTTTAATAAATAAAAATGTATTAATCCCCCGCCCGGAAACCGAGCTAGTAGTTGATGAAGCCCTGAAAATCGCTCAAGTCGCGGCCGGCAAGTCGCGGCCAGTCTTATTTATAGATATAGGAACCGGTTCCGGTTGTATAATTATTAGTATATGCAAATATTTAAGTTCAAAGGGATGTGATATAAATAATTTTATGGCTACTGATATTTCCGACAAAGCTCTTTCGGCAGCTAAAAAAAACGCAAAACTACATAAAGTTGACAAAATAATTAAATTTTTAAAAGGTAATTTATTGGTTCCGATATTAAAAGAAAAATTAGAAATCAGTAAATACAATTTAGTTATTTTGGCAAATCTTCCCTATCTTACTCCTTTTCAGGTTAAAAATTCTTCTACAATCCAAAACGAGCCAAAATTAGCGCTTATAGCCGGCCAAGATGGACTTAAATATTACAGAAAATTGTTTAAACAAATTAAAGAGTTTGTCGGTAGCAATAAAACTTCATTTTATTTATTATGCGAAATTGATCCCGGCCAAGCTAATAAAATAAAAAGACTGGCTTTAAATTTAATGCCGGAAATTAAATTAATAATAAAAAAAGACCTGCGCGGTCTTGAGCGTTTAATAATTATTGAAAAGGCATACTAAATTTAATATTCAACAATAATTTCCGGGTTAACAGCTTCTATCCAAGTAGTGCCGCGGTTAAATTTTAATTCGGCCCCTACTTTTTCGTAGTTGCTGTTTTTTTCGTAAAAACGGGTCCTGGCGGACGAATTATTCTTTTTCCAATAAGCAGGAGCGCATTCGCCATCTAAACAGACAACAGCATCACCAGAACCGATATTTTCAACCTTAAGCCTTAATTCATCGTCTATTTCCCAAGATTCAATATATTGTATTATAATGTTTTTAGCTGTAATTATATCGCCTTCGGTCGTTTTATGCACGCTTGAATCAAGATATCTAACAAAGCCGTTGCTGTTGCTGTCGTATTTCCATTCCACAATGTATTTCGGCAGATTAAAATTAACTTTTATGGTTAAGTCCTGATTTTGGCCGGAGAAAATTTTATCATCTTTATATTCCCAGCTGAAATAAGAGCCTTGTACTAAATTTTTATTATTCAAATATTTTTCTAAAAATTCAGAGGAAGTATATACATTATGAGGAGCGCCTTGTGTTTTGTCCCGCCAAAAATAATCTTCATTATAAAATTCGTTAAGATGCAAAATATTTTCTTTGTTAAGCTTTACAAGCGCTTCAGGACTGCCACCGACATGAACGAATAAAGGCGAAAATTCACGCGCCCAATCAATAAAATAAGGACGAGCGCTCCGAATTGGCCCAATTTTTTCAATTTTTTCGTTAGAAGCAAAAATTGCCAGGTATCTTGTAATTCCGCCCTCGGCTTCGGTTTCAAAAACCAACTGCGCTTTTGCTAGCGCGGATGGCGGTCTGGCGTCTGTATGGTTATCAATCATGACCGTGGTCGGAAATATGTTCTCGCTTCCCTTCTCTACAAGCATGCCGTCAATCACGCGCGAGACTAGATTTAAATCTTTTTTAGCCTTTATTAAATTTTCTTTTGAAAAATCAACGGACAGTTTATTGAAAAGGCTGTTAATTTTGTTGTTTCCGGGATTAAAAAGTAAATATATCCAAAAAAATAAGATTAGTGAAATAAGGATAAATACCATGGAAACAATAACGTAATAATGAATTTTTACTTTATATTTTTTCTCGGGAAGACTGTTATCTTTTTCTAAATTTTTATTTAAAGTATCCATTTTAATTTAGTTAGTACGCGAAAACAAGCAACGGTTTAAAAATTAATAAATAGTTAGTGTGTAAAAAAATTATTTCTTTTTTTCATTCTTTGACTCTTTTTTATTTTCATCTTTAGCTTGATCATCGGTTTTTTCAGTGCCTGCTTCTTCCTCGCCGCCCGCTGCCACTTCTTCTTTGATATCTGTTTCTTCCTCAACTATTCTTGGAGCTAAAACGTTGGCTACTTGCGCGGTAGACTGGGTAATAATTTCAAAGTTATCCGGAATTCCTAAATCTCTTACATTAATATCATCTTCATATGTTTTTAAGGAAGACGTGTCCACCTCTATACTTTCAATTAAATCTCCGGGCAGACATTTGACCTGGATTGATTCCAAATTTTTCATAAAAGTTCCGCCCAATTCTTTTACTGCTGGAGCTTCACCGATAAATTCCAGTGGAATTTCAACTTCAATCTTTTTATTCATGTCGACTTCAAAAAAATCTACATGTTCAATTTTATCATTAATAATATTTTTTTGAATATCCTTGATTATAACTTTTATTGTTTTTTCCTCTCCGACTTGCAGGTCAATCAAGGTGGATTCTCCGCTTTTTTTGTATGTTTTTTCTAAAGGAAGGCTTTTAATTTTTAGTTTAATATTTTTTGTTTTTGGGCCGTATAAAATAGCGGGCACATAGCCCTCTCGGCGCATTAATGATGGTTTTGATTTTTTTTCTTCTCTTAACTGTGAATTTAAAGATAATTTTACTACCATATTTTTTAATAGAAAACGAACGATATGATCGCCGTTTAATATAATTAATAATTATTAATATTTTAGTTTTGACCTTATTATAATACTTTCGGTGACTCCAATTAACATTAAACTAGAAAGAATAGCGCTTCCCCCATAACTTAAAAAAGGAAGCGAAATGCCGATTACGGGCAATAAACCTATGTTCATACCAATATTAATAAACATTTCAATAAAAATCAAGACCCCGGTGCCCAAAAGAAAATAGATACCAAAATCGTTTGGGGCATTTTTTATAGCTTTTATTATCCTGTAAAATAAAACCAGAAAAAAAATTGCCACTAAAAAAACTCCTAACAGGCCTAATTCTTCGGCAATTACCGCGAAAATAAAATCATTTTGCGCTTCCGGCAGAAATTTAAGCTGGGATTGGGAGCCAAATCCCACTCCTCTGCCCGTAAGGCCTCCGGCGCCGACAGCTATTGTAGCTTGAGCTATATTATAGCCGGTATCAAGAGAATCATTTGAAGGATTAAAAAAGTTCAAAATACGATCTTTTTGGTAATCTTTAAATAAAAAAAACCATCCGCCGGAAAATGAAATAGCAATAATTAGTCCTATTATTAAAATATAGCGAACTTTAAATCCGGAAATCGCTATCATTAAAGCCCATAATAAAAATAAAATTAAAGCGGAGCCAAAGTCCGGCTGAAATAAAACCAATATAATAAATATTAAGCTTCCAATTCCGGATAGTATAAGATGTTTTATGGGTTTTAATTTTAAAGTTTTACTTGAAAAATAACGCGCTAAAAAAATTATTAATATAAATTTAACAAATTCTACCGGCTGCAGACTAACTCCGCCGAAATCAAACCATGCTTTGGTGCCTCTGATTTCTTTTCCGAAAATTAATACGGCCACTAGCGACAGAACTCCAAAAACATAAAAATAATTGCTAAAACTGCGTAAATTATTATAATCAATAAATGAAATTATGAAAAGGACGGAAATGCTGGCGGCTACAAAAAAAATTTGCTTATTAAAATTTGCTAAATCCAAAGATCCTTGGCTAAGGGCAATACTGTAAAGTTCAATTAGTCCGAAGCAAATAAGAAGCATGACCGAGGCAAATAAAATCCAATCAAAATGTTTTAGATATAGCAATATTTTATTTATCATTTATTTCTCCTCTCCGGCGCCGCCTTCAAAATTAATATAATTGTCTTCGTTCGTTATGTCAATTTCCGGAATAATCTCAATTTCCTTAATTGCGCCCAGACTTCCGGGCCACGTAGTGTTAACATTCTTGGTCTCGCCTGAATAAAAATTTATCGCTTTATATTTATTAACTCCGGCAATACCGGTTATACCTTTTAGCAATATAGTAAAATTTACTTCATAATAATTATAAGCAGAATTATTTGAGGCGCTAAAGCTTAATTCGCTAAGATTTAATTTTTCCGATAAAATCGTGGCTTTAGCCGGATTAAAAATTTTATCGTTAATTATAAAATCCATTCTTTCATTTTTAAACATTTGCCAGTCGCTATATTTTTTGGGAATAATTCTTTCAAAATTTATCTTGTCAATATAGAATTCGGCATTAATCGGCGAGCGCTCTAATTGCTGGGCTAAAATTAATAAATATTTATTGTCGCCAGGCAGTATAAAATTTTCTCCGTCTCCGGTTTTTGCGTCTCCGGTTTGAATGTAATAACTGAATTTCGCGCTATGCTTTTCGTTGGGATTTGTAACATTAATATAGAAATCATAGCTATTGCCCGATAATTTAATTGATTTAAGGCTCCCAAATTGAAGTGGCAAAGCTTTTTGCGACAATACGGCCTCGTGGTTAACTTCGGTAGCTATTAAATCGGTAATTAATTTGTTGTCATCTTTCATTCCGACAATAACGTAATGGCCGAAGCTATAAATAAACCATGGCCAAGTTACAATTGAAATTAAAATTAAAGCGCCATAAAATAAATAATTGAAGTATTTAAAATTTTTTACAAACCATAAGCCGGTTTCCAATTTTTTTATAGTTAATCCTTCCTGGTCAACATATTTTTTTATATCCGCTTTTTTTTCTGTTTCCGGGACATTCGGGATTTTTTCCGAATTTATTTTTGATTTTTTAAGATTAAATAATTTATTCATAACTTTATTTTAACAAATTTTACTTATTATTACAAACATACATTCAGCTTGCCAGAAATGAAAAATTTTGTTAAAATACTAATATAAACATCTACCCTGGATTAGTGGGGTATTTTATATTTTAATGCTAATATTGGGTGATAATAAAAGTAAAAAATTTTTAATATTCACATTCTTAAGTCTAATATAGAGCTAGGCGCTAAAATAAATTCCAAATCCTAAATTCAAAAATATTAATCAAATTTAAGATATAAAAAAACAAATTTTCAAAA
>QMNH01000017.1 GCA_003647675.1 Candidatus Falkowiibacteriota bacterium
AAAGCGCGAATTTTTCCATTTTTTTCTCCCAGTTCAAAAAAAAAAAATCAAAATGGATAAACTTATATGCCAAGGAATAATTATTTCTATTACTTAATCCGGCCCGCTCCCAGTCTATAAAATATATTTTATTTTTATGCTTAATAATATTAGCTCCGGTTAAATCTCCGTGTGAAAATATTAAATTCTTTTCATTCCATTTAATGTTTTTAACATACTTTGCATTTTCCTTCAGCCTGGGAATTATCCAATCAATGACTTCCTTGTCTTGGCAAATCTTTTTCAAATAATTAAACCTTTTTAATCCATATTTTTTAAAACTGGCCGCGGGAGTCTCCGGCAAAACCGGCCCTATCTTATTTTTACAGCAAAACATTTTATATCGGCTAAATTTCAAACCGTAAAGACGCACCAATTGCCTAACAAAAAGATCAAGCCCCTTTTTATTAAGCCCTATCTCTGTTATCGGTTTTCCCGGCGCGTAAGTGGTTATCAATATGTTTTCCTTTTTGTTAAGTTCAACCGCCTGGGGCACAAAATCTATATTTTCCTGCTCTAAAAATTTAAGAACCATAAAATGGTTAATAAATTTATTTTTTATCTCTTTTCCTTTACGGCCGGTGCGCAAACTGTACTGATTTTTCCCGTCTTTTACCCAAAAAACATCTGAATTATTTCCCTTGCCCAGTCTTTTAACAGTCGGATTTAAAAATAAATTATTCTCTTTTATATATTTTTCTATTTCTCTTATTTTCATAATCTACTAAAAAACTAAATTTGACATGCATATTTATTATTGATAATGTATACAAAATACAAAATAAATTCAAAAAAAGGAAACGACAAATGCGAAAGGCAACAGAATTTGACCATCGTGCAATAATGACAGCGCTCTATGATTGCGGGCTTCCCGATCTTGGTTCATTAAAAAAAAGGATTAATTTTTTGTTTACCAGCGAACAAAAAACCCAAATGATTTTATCTAATGTCAGCAAGCAGCCGATTATTGATGACTCCGGTGATTTTATTAGGATTATTCCAACGATAAAAACTTTTCCGGGTAGTGAAATTAAATGTATTCGTTTTTACCAAAATTCGTCTTGCATTCTTCGCTTGAATATGTCTTTTAACGTTTTTTACTTAATCAAAAACGTACGCTCTTCAATATGGCCCGTACTATCAGACCAAGAACTATATGAAGAGCAAACAAACGTTAAGGGGAAAATATTATTTGGCAAGCGTATTTCGCGAATTTTTTAACTGTCCAACCTTTTTTTTATCCAATGCCGAAACAATTCCTGTTTCGGCATTATTATTTTTCAATATCCTTATTTAAACAATTCTTTATTTATTTCTTATTTGTCTTGTTCTTCTTCTTATTCTTTATACTTCAAAAATCAATATCCCCGTTTAAATAATGAAAAGCGAATAAAAACATACCCGCGTTCCAGGACTGGCCGGCCATGCCCATTGGCTGGCCCGTTTTTCCATGAAACCATTCGTTGAACTGCCAATTATGAACCTTGTTAGCCTCTGCTAAATTTTTCATTTCTTTTTGAGCCAGTACTTCTTTCCCTGCTTTTTTAAAAGCCATAACATAAAACGCGCCAATATAAGGCCAAATACCGCCGTTGTGATATCCGAAAGGTTTATTGGCACAATCTTCTCTTTCCATATACTCACGCCAATCAATATCGCCAGATTGTATCGGCGGCGTTAATGCCTGGGTCGGATATTTCCGGCTAACCTTGGCATTGCGCAAAAACCGGATAATCGCCCGGGTTCTTGCTGGCGAAGCAATGTTAAATAAAATTGCCAAACAATTGGCATAAACATCGCAGCGGTCCGACGCGTATCTATAGCTGATATAATGCAAATAATAAGGCACGTCTTCAACTGCCTCTTGTAGAATTCTTAATTCTTTAAGGCGATGGATTTCTTTGCCAATATACTTTGATCTCCGAGGATTGGCCTGGTGCGGCAAAAATATATTATTTAATCCGTCGCGCGCCAATTCTTTTTCTTTTTCGTATCGATATAAATCCAATACCTTATACCAAAGCGCATTTGTGTAAAGAACCATCCCGTTACTGGGCATATCGTCGGCCCAATCACTAGCCTCGCCTTGTTCAAGCAATCCGCAATTATTCTGATCCTGATAAAAAAGCCATTTCAAAGCTTTATTAATATTATGCTCAAGTTCAGCGCGCAATTTTTTATCTCCGCTATATTTATAATAAAAATCCATAGCAATAAGCCACCACAAAGTTGAATCAATACTGCCCAAATAATAAAACAAACTCTTCCCTTTATTGGGCGCGATTGAATATGGAATTTCTCCGAGTTTAGTCTGATATTTTGCCAGGCTTATTAAGCTTTTTTTAGCACTCGTGATTAATTTTTTATCCTGGCTCGCCACCATGCCCAAGCTACAAATACAAGCATCGCGCCCAAAAATATAATCATAGCGCTTGTCTATGGCCCTTTTTGTCCTGGCTGCGGCCATCACCCCGTATTTATTGGAATTCTTCTTTAATAATTCAACAGACCTCCTATAACATTCTTTTATTATTTTATCTTTCATATACTAATTATAGCATATTAAATCGCTAAAAATAAAAAAACGGCATTCCAAGATACCGCCGTCTTGTTATTTATGTTATTGTTCTTATTTTTTTATCCTAAATTTTTCAAAAAATTTTTGTTTCTGCTTTTATCTTCCGATTATCCTCTCAACTCCCCGAAGCAAACCTGAATCAATTCCATAATATTGCCATGAATACTGAATTCGGGCTCTGTCGCCCTCAAAACGGTGAAAATCAGAACCTCCGGTTTCAAACAAATTTAATTCCCGCGCTAAATGCTGAAGATTCATAACCGCACCATAAGAATGATGGGGCGAAAGAACTTCAATTCCGTCAATGCCAAAAAATTTTAATTCTTTTAAAAAATCACGGCTCGCATAACCATGCTTAGCTGGATGGCAAAGTACAATTTGTCCCCCAATCTTATTTCTTAACTTTATAATCTTATCAATATCTATATAACTGTTTTTTAAGGCTCCAATTTTTTTATTATGAAAATATTCGGCCAATATCTCTCCTTCCCGCGGCTTATTAACTCCGAGCTTATTTTTAATCTTTTTTAAATTTCCCGGAACCGCGGCTAAATCATCAACTATTCTGTTTACGGGCGCGTAATGGTTATATTTATCCAATGTTTTATTAATATCCAGCTTAAATCCCCGTTTAACCAGTTTTTGAAGCAAAATCCGGACTTGGCGCCGGTGCCGCCTTTGGCTGTCGCGAAGCATATTGTGCAATTCAGGACTGGCATCGTTAAAATTATACCAAAGGATATTAAAACGCCGATTATGCATTTTTACGTAAATCTCGATTCCGGTAATCGGTTTTATCTTTAATCTCAAACATGCTTGCCTAAATTCATCTAAACCGCTTACAGTATTATGATCGGTTAACGCGGCGACTTTAATTCCCTCTTTTTTTATAAATTCAGCTACTTGAGTCGGAGTTAAATAACCATCTGAATAAGTTGAATGAATTTGTAAATCAATTAACATATATCGCTATTATTTATTTTCTATATCCATCTCTTGGCAAACTTTTAAAATAACCGGATGAGAACGCTCTGGCTCAGGTTTATCTTTTATTAAAAAATATGTAGCGGTCCGCATAGCAGTCCAATAATAATAATTATCTATCCGCGCTTGTATCTCGCTATTAAGCTTTATTTTAGAATTCTTAAAATAATTATTTATAAATATTTTTTTTACTTTCTCTGCATATTCTTTGCCGCTTATTTTCCGGTTTATCATAAATTCCAGCTGCTGGGTAAAAGCGCCGATATCACGGGCAAAATCAGACAGGCACAAATCCGTAAAATCAATCACCGCTATTTTGCGCGGACTCATTTTTATTATATTTTCCGGATGCGCGTCCCCATGCACCAGCCAACGCTTACTGGTGGAAACCAAAAAATCTTTTTCGCGTTTATTTACGATTTTATATATTTTTTTATAAACTCCCCCGTATTGCGGATAATCTTCCCCTATACGCCAAAGGATATGCTTAATGCCGGGAAAAACTGTTTCTATCCGGCTGTTTTCCTTATTAAAATTATGCGCCTCTTTTGTGTCTATACTATGCAGCTTAGCAAACCAGGCCGCCGCTTTTAATACGATTGACTCAACCTCTTTTCGATTGTCTTCTCTAATAAACCGATATAAATTCCTGCCTTCTACTCCACGATAAAAAGTTCCTTTAAAATAATCCGAATAAAACAAAGGATGCGGGATTGACAATTTTCCCTTGCCAAAACCGTGCTCCCATAAAAATTTAAGCGAGTCATACACGTTCTTTCTGGGCTCTTCCGAATGGGCCGAACAAAAAATAGGGATTTGAACAACCTTGCCGTTTTTAGATAAAAAACTGGTTTTAAATTCTATTACCACGTGATACGTATGTTCCCAAATCATCTTTTTATAAGCCCGAATTTTTACACTTCTAACCCCGCTAAACCCGGGATACAACGGCAAAACTTTTTCGGTCAATAAACCAACCACATACTTTTCGTCAAATAATTGTAATATTTTATTCATAAACTTTACGAATTAAAATCTATAATATACTAATAAATACAAACGATATAAATAAATCATACTTCTTTAAATTTTAAAACTGAAAATTTTTTCTATACAATTGTATAATTTATTATGTTATATTCTTTTTCCAATAATAAGCCCAATGCCTTTCCCAAATCATTTTCTTTATATCTATATATAGTTTTTCCGCTTTTATTTTAGCGTCTCTGGTTTCTTCACTGTCCAAAGACCGCACCGAACGGATAAATTCGTTTGTGCCTCGTTCAATTTCATCCGGACTCCAGGAAATTGGGCCGAAAAGACGAAAATCCTTGGCACTGGCCCACCAAAAAGTACAGCTGGCCAGTCCCCGGACAAAATGCCAGCGCGCCCAATAATAATTATCGTCTTTTTTATTGTCCTCAATTGTATTATATACGAATCTTGCCAATTGCCAAAGTTTTTTTTGGATAATATTTGTTTTTTCGTTCCACAAATTAAAAGGTTCACCGTTTTTGAGCTCTTCCTCACTTGTAGCCCAGCTGTGGCTGGGGGGAGTTATATTAATTATTTCTTTTTTACTTTTTATAAATTCTGTAATTGTCGTCGTTTCTAAATCTTTTCTATCAAGTAGCTTTTCAAAAATCGCTGTCTGGTCTATATAACGCAATCCGTATAATTCTCCGTCAGTCGCCGTAACAGCAATTTTTTGAAAAATTTTATTTTCTTTTTCTAATTTTATATTTTGATCAAGAATTTTCTTTATAGTTTCCGGCACATAACTATTTGATAATTTTCTTGACCGCATCACTACCTTAAGGCCGCTATTTTTGTCTATATACACTTTATTAAAATCCACGGCTCCTACTTTGCTATTAAAAGCAATTTCGTCTAAAAGAATCCATTCATACCCCATCCGTTTTACAGTCTTTGCCGCTTCCGGACTATAAGCAAGTTCCGGGAAAAAAAAGCCTTGAGGTTTAAAATCTTCTCCAAAATATTTTTTTAAAAGCTTCTCATTTTCTTTAATTTGATATTCAATTTCTTTTTCCGGAATTAATGGTAAAATCGGATGATAGCAGGCAGTGCCGGTTAAATCAATCTGTCCCTTTTTAATTAATTTCCCTATTCTTTTAATTAAATCCTGATAACCCAACTCTTCCCAGCGATAAAAAATGCAAGTGCTGATATTAATAGTAAATTTTATTTGTGGATGCTCTTCCAGGGCGCGAACCAGGCGGTAATAGCTCATATCAGTCGCTTCTTTAATAATATGAGCGTCAGTATTAACCGGTTGATAGATGTGCAAAAAATTTATCCAAAGCATAGGTTAGAAATTAGATATTGGATATTAAAAATTAGATTTCTGATACCCAAATTACCTTTTAATAAAAAATTAATTATTATTAGTATATTAGAAATTGGATATTAAATATTAAAAATTAGAACTCCAATATCCAATTTCTGATATCTGATATCTAATTAACTATCAACCTTGAGCGAATTATTTTTAATTTTTAATTATTTTTATTTTTTCCCGTTTTTTGTTCTAATTGCTTTTCTAAATAATGAAATATATTTTTTGGCTGGAATTTCCCAAGAATTGGATTCTCGCATTGCCCTGACCATTAGCTCGCGCCATATTCTTCGATGGCGATGGGTTTCCAGCGCCCTAATAATAGAACCGTAAACGGCGAAAACATCAAACCTAGTAAAGCTAAAACCTGTGCCAAAATTAGTGCGCGGATTATAGTTGGTCACCGTATCAAAAAGTCCGCCGATCTTTCTTACTACCGGAATACAGCCATAACGCATAGCTATAAGCTGGTTAATACCGCAGGGCTCGTGATGCGAAGGCAATAAAAATATATCAGCCGCCGCGTAAATTAAAGTTTCTAGCTTTTGATTACTCTTAAACGGGAGCCATACTATTTTTTTAGGGTATTTACTGTGAAATTTTTTTAAAGAATTAATATATTTTTTATCCCCGTCTCCCATTATTACTACCTGGATATCCATTTTTAAAAGCGGCGACAATAAATCATTAATAATTAATTCAAATCCTTTCTGAAATGTAACCCGACTGGTTAAACTAATCATCGGAATTTCCTGGTCTTGCGGCAATTTTAATAATTTTTGTAAATATTCTTTATTTAATTTTTTTCTTCTCACGGTTCCGTAATCATAATTTTTATAAAGATTTTCATCATTCAGGGGGTTATAGGCGTTATAATCGATGCCATTAACAATGCCAAATAGCCTGTCCTTCCGGTTTTTTAATATGCGGTGCAAATCCTGCCCAAAATTCTTTGTCATTATCTCCTCTCGGTATTGTTCGCTTACGGTATTAATAACATCGGCTGAAAGAATAGCTCTTTTTATAAAATTAATATATTCAATTTCCGGATCATCTAGATGCGGCAAACGTTTGCGCCCATAATCTTTTTTCGTCGCCGGCACTTCCCACCAATTCTTGCCAAATTGAAATACAAGATTATGAATAGTAAACACAGTTTTAGCATGGCGCAAGGTTTTCGAGTAACGAAAATCTGTTTTTAAATAAAATGGGATTAAACCAGTCTGCCAGTCATGGCAATGAACAATGTCAGCCTCAAACTTAAGTAGAGAAATTAATTTTAGGGCGGCAACGTCAAAAACTAAAAAACGGGCGTTTTCATGAGCCGACCTGTATAATTTTTTTCTTTGGGAAAAATATTTTTTTACTTCAATAAAATAAACTGGCAAACCAGCCATTAAATAACCTCTATAATAATTCACCCGTAAAGCATCTTTAGAATTAAAATAAACTTTAATGTTTTTATATAATAATTTTATATCATACTTTTTCTTGTCTATTATCAAACCGTACATGGGAGTAATAACTATTACCTCATGTCCTAGGCGCCTTAAAGCCTTGGGCAGGCTGCGCGTAACATCAGCCAGCCCGCCGGTTTTGGAAAACGGGGCCACTTCTGAAGCGATTGATACAATTTTTAATTTTTTAGCCATACTTATTTAGTAAAAAGTAGAAAATATAAAGCCGTAAACTTTATAAAAACTATAACTTTATACTTTCTACTTTATACTTTCTACTTTCTACTTGCCACTGTTTGCCGTGCATATCGCCGCCGCCAGAGCATCGGCCGCGTCATCCGGCTTAGGTATTTCTTTTAAATTTAAAAGTAATTTTACCATTTTCTGCACCTGCATCTTGCTGGCTCGGCCATAAGTAGAAACCGCTTGCTTAATCTGTAGCGGGGTAAATTCAATAGCTTCTAAATTATTTTGCTTTATAGTTAAGAGTACTACTCCGCGGGCATGGCCTACTACCAAAGCTGTTTTTACATTTTTGCAAAAAAATATCTGCTCTACCCCGGCTAACCTTGGATTGTATTTTTTTATTAATTTATTTATTTCTTGGCTTATTATTTCAAGCCGGTCGGGCAAGCTCAGCTTAGCTTTCGTTTTTATTGAACCATAATCAAGACAAGTTAATTTCCCTTGCTTGTCTTTTTTTATAACGCCATAGCCGGTATCGGCTATGCCCGGGTCTATGCCCAGGATAATATTCGCGTCTTTTACAGAGAATCTTTTATAACTCATAACCTATAACTAATAACACGTTTAAGGGGTTATAGGTCATGGGTTATAGGTTATATTTCTAAAAGTTAGCATTAGTATAATAATCCGCTACATCTTCATTTTCATCTAAAGCCTCAACAAATTTTTCTATTTTTTCCGTATCATCTTCGTTTAATTCCATCTCTTCTTTAGCCATGTATTCAATTTCCGCAGATTCGGTTTTTATCCCTTTGTCATCTAAATACTTTTTCACCTTTACTAAATCTTCCATATTGGTAATTAAAGTAATTCCCTCGGCTTCTTTGTTTATGTCCTGGACTCCTGCTTCAATTAATTCCAACTCTGTTTCCTCATTTGTTATTCGAAATTCGTCATTCGAAATTCTAACCACTCCCTGCTTTTCAAAGTTCCACATAACCGAACCTAGCGCGCCTCCGTATTTAGTAAATATATGACGGATATTGGCAGCGCTTCTATTTTTATTATCGGTTAAAGCTCTCACTATAAACTGTGCTTTGCCTGGGCCAAAGCCTTCGTATAAAATTTCTTCTATCTGCCCGCCCTCAAGCTCACCGATACCTCTCTTAATTGAGCGCTCTATATTATCTTTCGGCATATTAGAAGCCCTGGCCTTGTCTATTGCCATCCGTAAGCTAAAATTCGTTTCCGGATCCCCGCCTTTTTCCCGGGCGGCAATCGCGATTATATTACCCAGCTTGGTAAATTCAGCACCCCGTTTGAGATCGGTCACGCCCTTTTGCCTTTTAATTTTTGACCATTTTGAGTGACCTGACATAATTTCTTAAAATAAAATAACTTATAACGTATAACTAATAACAAGGGGATAATAATATTATTATTTTCAAGTTATAGGTTACGGGTTATAAGTTATAGGTTTCAAACTAATTTCTCTAAAAACAATACCATATTCATATATAAAAATCAAGGACATTGTCTTTCTTTATGCTAAAATTATTATGAAAATTATGATATAATAGTATTTAGTTAATATGTAAAAACTAGCAACGGCTTAAAAATTAATATTTTCACATATTTTTTATAAAATTTTTAACTTCGCGCTAGTTTTTACACACTAACTATTTAGAGTTTTTATTAATAAATTTCTATATGAATCTAGACAACAAAAATCAATACGAAAAACTGGACAAAGGGCAAGTGGCGAAATCAATTGAATTCCTGCCCGACCAATTCCGGCAAGTGCTGGAGGAGGCGCGTTTGATTAAAATCCCGAAAGAATACAGCAAAGCTACCCAGATAATAGTAAACGGCATGGGTGGCTCTAATATCGGTACTTATATTATCCGCACCGCCTTAAGCGATCAAATTAAAGCGCCGATCAGCATTATTCCCGGCTACAGCGTGCCGGCCTCGGTTGATAAAAATACGCTTTATGTTATTTCGTCTTATTCCGGCACAACCGAAGAGCCCTTAAGCGTATATAGGGAAGTAAAAAAACGCGGCGCAAAAATAATGGCTATTACCGAAAACTCTCCCAAAAGTAAATTAATGAAATTAATGCTAAAGAATGATATTCCCGGCTATGTATTTAAGCCCCAATACAATCCTTCAGGACAACCCAGGCTCGGTCTAGGCTATACTATTTTTGGAATAGCCGTCATGCTGGCTAAAGCCGGATTTTTTAAAATAAAAGTCCGCGCCATTGAAGACATAATCGCCAGTATGGAAATTTGGACCAGGAAACTAAACCCCTTGTCCCCAAAAACTCAAAATAATGCCAAAAAAATCACCCTGGAATTATTTGATAAAATTCCGGTTTTGGTCGGCGCTGAACATATTACCGGCAATCTGCACGCCATGCGCAATCACATAAACGAGTGCTCAAAAACTTTTGCCGCCTACCTGACTCTGCCCGATTTAAACCACTATGCCATGGAAGGCTTAATTAATCCTAAATCCAATAAAAAAAATCTGGCTTTTCTTTTCTTTGACTCAAATCTTTACGACAAAAGAGTACAAAAACGCTCGGATTTAACCAAGCAAATAGTAAAGAAAAACGGCATTAAAGTAATATCCCATAAACTACAGTCCAAAACCAGATTAGCGCAAGCCTTTGAGCTCTTACAGCTCGGCTCCTGGATCAGCTATTACTTGGGAATCAGCTACAAAGTAGACCCGGCAAAAATTCCCTATGTTGACTGGTTTAAAAAACAGCTTAAATAAAAACAAACAAGTTATTTTTATAGGACTTTTATCTTTTTCTTGACTTATTTTTATTATTAATTTATAATAATTTCAGTCCTAAAGGGGCTATTTATTTTTGCTTTAAAAGATAAACAAAAAAATTATAAATTTAAAATTATAAATTATAAATTGTTTTGGTCCCTTCGTCTAGTGGTTAGGACATCAGGTTTTCATCCTGAAAACAGGGGTTCGATTCCCCTAGGGACTACTTATAGTATTCATGTAGAGATAAAGTCGAATTTCTACTCATTACTATGTCTTTATTAATTTTATTTCTACATTTATGCAAGGAACAATCAAGAAATTAACCGATAAAAACTACGGTTTTATCACCCAGGCTGATACGGACAAAGATCTATTTTTCCACGCTAATGAATTAGATGGAGTAGATTTTAGTGAACTTAGGGAAGGCGACGCGGTTACTTTTGAAGTAAGCGACACCCCCAAAGGTCAAGCAGCCGTACAAATTAAAAAAGC
>QMNH01000018.1 GCA_003647675.1 Candidatus Falkowiibacteriota bacterium
CTAATCGCAGTTTGAAACCGAATAAACAAAAAACCGAAGGGACAATTTATGGCAAAGACACAAAGTTTAGCTAAAGTTAGCGGTTCGCCTGTCGAGTTCGACTTGAAGGGCGAGCCGCTTTTGTTGTACCCAATGAGATTTCTCGATTGGGGCAGGGTCGAGCAATGGATGCGCGGCAGAGTTATCGCGGCAGGAAAAGAAGCGACTGCCGATTGCAAAGGAACGATTGAGGCAGTCGAAACAATTCGAACGTCGTATTGGGTTGCGAATCGTATTTCAATTATGCAATGTTTTAGTAATGGATTGAGCAACGACCCCGAAAATCAAGCGGTTGCATTTTTAAGTACCGCAGAGGGTATGCTTCGAACGATACATATTTCTTTGAGAGATAAAGTAGTTTCGCTCGAACAGCTTCAAGAAAAAATCGGTGGCGATATTGGACTGCTCGCGGAAATGTTTGCAATTATAATGAAATTAAGCTTTGTTGACGAGAACGACGAGAACGACGAGAACGACGAGAACGACGACGACGAGACGACGGAAAAAAACGCGGTAGCGGCGACAGCAAAGAAGAAAAACGTAACGAAGTAGATTTCGAGTTATTGTTTACTCGATTGGGACGAGAGCCTTTTCAGTTCGCCCCGCAAGTTGTTGCCGAAATGACTATACCGCAAGCAATGGCAGTCTTGCGAGATATTGACGACGAAGAAAAAGACTCGAACGACTTAGCAGAGAGTCGCAGAGACGAACTTTATAAGGGGACAAAAACGGTCAAATTTGATAACGTAAACGAATTCTTGGCTTGGAAGGTAAAAAACGATGGCGTTTCAACTAACTGAAGGATATATTGACTTAACCGTTAAGTCAGACGCTTTCAAAAAAGCGATGTCGAAGGTAGAAAAAACGCTTGAGAAGGTCGGCAAGACGATAGCAAAAGTAACTGGTCGTATAAATAAGTTGCAATTTGCAATGTCAACTATACGTGCACCTTTTGCGGTTGCGAGTGCGGCGTTTGGTCTTTTAACCAAAACGTTAAGCGCGGTCGGCAAGGCGTTTAGTTTTGTCGCGTCTATTATCAAAAAAGCCGCAGGTATTATAATCAAAGCCATACGAGCGATTATTCGCAAAGTTAGCCACTTGATAAAACGATTGGCTCAACTTACAATCGTCTTGTCCGTAATAAGCTTGAGAGCGTTTTCTAATTTCGAAACAGCTATGCGCAAGGCAACTTCCGTTAGCGAAGCGACCGAAAAACAGTTTCGCGAAATGTCCGATATGGCAATCAGACAATCCGAACGACTCAATTTCGCCGCAACTAAAACAGCGGAAGCGTTTTATTTCTTAGGCTCTGCTGGTCTTAGCGTTACCGATCAGATGGGCGCGTACATTCCCGTTGCAACTCTGGCGAGAGCGGCGACTATGGAAATGGGAGCGACAGCCGAAATGGTTGTCGACACAATGAAGGGCTTTCGAATCGGCTTCGAGGAAACGACACGAGTAACCGACGTTCTCGCAAAGGGTGTTACTTCCAGCAATATGAACTTCGAGCAGTTGGGACAAACGATGTCGATGATTTCGGGCGTTGCTGAAATGACTAACAATTCGCTCGAAGAAACCGTTGCTCTTGTCGGTACGATGGCGAATGTCGGTATCAAGGGAACGCGAGCAGGGACAGCTTTACGCAGAGCGTTACTTAATATCGCCGCTCCAATGTCGTCAATACGAAGCGAACTTAACAAGTGGGGTGTTGATGTCTACGACGCGGAAAGAAAAATGAAACCGTTTATTCAGATAGTCGGCGAGTTATCCGACGCGCTTAAAGACGCGACAGAAGAACAGCGCAATATGGCGTTCAAGACTCTTTTTGGAGCAAGAGCGATTGGCGGACAAATCGCTATATTCAATCAAGGCAAGGTCGCGTTAGAAAAGTTTACCGAAGAACTTGAAAAGAGCGGCGGAACTGCGCAACAGATTGCAGATAAGCAGATGAAGTCTTTCGGCAATCAAGTCGGTATTGTTTGGCAAAAAATAAAGAATCTGTCGCGAACGATTGGCGAGGCTCTTGCACCGGGAGTCTTGAGACTTGTCAAGGCGGTCGGCGAAGTAGTTGAAGCATTGCAACGATTCAGCGGTAAGCATTTATTGACGATTCAAAAATGGGGCGAAATAACCGCCGTGATTATATTAGAATTAACTCGAACACTTATAGATTTCGCTAAGTATATGAAAAGCGATTGGCCTGAAATATGGAAATGGGCTTCCAACTCAACTATTAGCTTGGTGAGTGCGCTTGCAACTGGCGTTTCCAGCGTTTTCAAAGAGTTATGGAAGAACTTTGAAGTGTATGCCGAAAAAGCTTTTATAAAAATTAGAACTTTGTTTGAGACGGTATTGGCAAAATCGACGGACATTTTTAGCGAACGTGCCGAATTGCATTTGTCCAAGATTGGGGCTTATATTGACTATTTACTTCAAAAGTTCAAAATCTTAGGAATTGCGATGGCTTGGGGGCCGATAGCCGGGCCGAAAGTGGCGGAAAAACTTGGCGGGCTGAATGAAAAAATCTACGAACAAAAACGTGCGAACATCGATAAGAAACTTAGCGAAATGGGACCGAGCGAATATAATCCTCTGGCACAAGAGGGCGACGTAAAAGGTGCGGCAGAAAAAGCTTTGATTGATTTGAAAAAGGCGTTCGAGACAGTTAAAAAAACTTTTCCAAGTAAGATTAAAGATATATACAAAGACCATATAAAAGTCGTCGAAAGTACGATTGAGTCGATAAATAATAAGTATAAAGACCTTGAAGCAGAAGCAGACGTGCGTTTTGAAATGGATTTGCCCGACGATATTGGACACGAAGCACCGCAAGACCGAGAGGGTCGCGGTCGTCGCGCTCGTCGTCGCAAAAAGAGGCCGCAATGGGGCGGGGTAAACTATGGCGGCGCGGGCGGATTTCAGAGCGGCAAGCAAGCTTGGAAAGGTTTAGCGTCAACTGTCGCTGGCGGTGGAGTTCAGCAGAATATACTTGCCGAGACTAAACAAGCAAGACACGACCGATTAAAAGCCGATAGAATGGCGCGTGCCGCAGAACAGAAGCAAAGAGCGTACGAGAGTCGTTCGCTAAGTGTGATGGAAAAAATTGTCGAGAAACAAGAAGCTGGCGGCTTTGGGAATTGGTAAAAAGGATTTGAAAAATGGGCGTAATAGTTCATAGAAACACAAACGAAATTACTGTCGCATATAAAGAAATGGGCGACTCGCCGCGAGAGTATGTTCGCTCCGGCGCAAACGGGGCAGTTCGCGACTTAGAGTGCGCTTGGAGCGACCGCTTTACTTTAGCCAAAGAAATGACGGGTTATTATACGCAATCAATCAGCGTTGTCGATACGGTCGTTAATATCTACGAGCCGCACCATTACCCGCATACGTCTTTGCAAAAGCTTTACGCGAAAGAAGCTAACATTAGTGGTATTGGGAAAATGATAGGCGACGATGATTTCTCAACACAGGCGGTCGCGAAATACACTTACGCCAAAGTTAGTGTTAATTACGAGACGGCGAGCGAATACGGCGGGACAGAGGTCGAGGACGCGCTTGTAACGGAATCGCTTGAACCGGCGAGCGAGTTTTTAACAATGCAAACAGATAATCTTGGTTTTTCAGACGGTCGCGCACTTGGAGCGGGCGAAGCACCGGGCAAGATTGTTAGAATGATGGATTGGGTCTATACTGTTCACAAATTAACAAAGATACCGAACGGACTTTTAAGTTTGCCCGGTACTGTCAACGATAGAAGAATGTATGCGAGAACACTTGATTTATATTTTCCGACAGGAACACTTTTATTCGGCAATCCAAGTTTGTCAAGAGACATTACAGCAGAGGGCGCGGAAGCGTGGAGCGTTACGGTAAGAATGAGTTATCGACCGACAGGCTGGAATTTTTTCCCGCGAATCGTTACCGCTGGCGGCGATATAAGTTGGCAACGATTATATCCCGTAACAAACAGCGTCGTTGTCGGCGGCGCAATCAATTTTTATCCATTAGCCGATTTTAGTTCGGTTATACTTTAAGGGCGGAACAATGCACCCGTTAGACTTACGAGACAACAAAAAAAAGGGACAGCAGTTTTCACACCAAGAAGCGAACGCGCTTATTCGCGGTATCAAGACTCTATGGAAATCTGCTGTATCAAACGGAATTATTGACGCGTCTGGAATAAGCACGAGAAATAAAAACTCGACATCAGGGGATATTCACAAGGCGTTCGTAAGAACTGCGCCCGGCGAAACAGCAATTCTCGATTGTTACTTAGATACAAACACGACGGGCGAAGAAATAGTCGTTACTTGTGAAATACTCGACGAAACTGCTTTGAACTCTGTCGTGCCGCGATTAGAAGTCGGCAAGTTGCTTTATATAACGTATGATGGACAGAACAGCGTTTGGCGACCGTTGTTTCCATTTCAAGGAAGTAAGGATTGCGAGTCTCTTTGATGGTTAAAGTTGGGTATAATCAATCTCAATTAGTGCTTATCACGGACGGCGGCAAGGTTTGCGTTGGTTGCTGTTGTAGTACAATCAACACAATTTCTGCGGGCAGTTACGGCGACCCCGAATTGTGTATTCTTGTTAGCGGAACGGGTACGTCTTACGACGGCGAGTATGTGCAATTATGGTGGGACGACACAAAGGGTTATTATACAAAAACTCCCCACGATTTTACTATTCGACGGGGCGGGAGCGATATTGATATTCGAATGGACGTTGCGTTCCCATTGCCGGGTATCGACGAGCAATGGAAAGAAGAAGCAGAATGTTTTCCCGACCACGTTAGGAACGAAACGCCCGAACTTGAGTGGGGATACGATACGGGGGGAACTCGAACGTGGCAGATTTTGCCTCTCGCAAACGGCAATGTTGTGGTTTGCGGAAATAGAAGCGGTAGCAAGTCTGTTTGGTGCTTAGACAAAGATGGCGTATTGCAATGGGATTATGATACAGGAAGTAGCACTTATGCCGCTACGCAACTTTCAACGGGCGATATTGTTATCGTTGGGACTAATAGTAGTTCGAAATCTGTTTGGTGTTTGAACACAAGCGGCGTATTGCAATGGGACTACAACGCGGGCGGCACCAGCTTGGTAGCGATAGATAAAGACGATAGCGACAACGTAGTTGTTACTGGTTGGGGTGCTGGCTCAAAATCTGTTTGGAGTTTAGATTCAGATGGGAATCTCAATTGGGATTGGTGGTCGGGAGCGCAAGACACGTTGCAACTAATGTATGATGTTGTTATAAATACTGCGGGTGATGCGATTGTTGTTGGTCGACAAACTGTAAGTGGTCTATATGTTTGTTGGAGTATTGATAATACCGGAAGCACAAATTGGAGTTATGCTGGCGGCGGTATAGGGCAAGCCTATTGTGTTACATTGGATAGCAACGAAAGACCTATTTTTGGGTCGTCTGATTATAGCGACAACGTTTTTTGTTTAACTACTGCGGGAGTGTTGACGTGGTCTTATAGAACCGGCCCTGCGATAACAGTATATGACATTGCGATAGACAGCGAAGATAATGTGATTGTTGTGGGACAGGAAGATTCGAACGACTATAATCTTTGGAGTTTAGATTCAAATGGGAATCTCAATTGGAGACGACAGGCGATATCAAGCAATTCGCTTCTTACTGTGCTTGTCAATACTGCTGATAATACTATTTATGTTCCCGGTTATTCAGACGACTTAGCGAAATACAGTCAAGATGGCGAGTTATTATGGACGATAACAGATTGCAGACCGTGGGGTATATGCTTTAATATGGGTGCCTTGTATGTGTCCGGGGAAGATAACGGAGACTATAATATTTGGAAATATCCAACTGCAAGCTTTGTCGTTGTTGCTTTTAACCCTGCTAATTATTGGGCTAATGCCACAGAGTACGAGGCGTTTGACATCGAGTTGAATAATCATACAATGATTGTGCATACCGATATGGATTATCGTTGCATAGCTGAGCATACTTCCGCGTCGAATAATCAACCCGGCTTTGGTGTTGATTGGCAAGATTATTGGAAGCGGTTAGATTGATGGGCTGTTGTGGCAAAACTAAAAATATCGTAAAAGGTTTGAGCGGAGTTGCAATTGAAAAATTAACGAGACTTAAAATTGCAAGTTATGAGTTCACGAACGACAGAATCAGAACGTGTCATAAATGCGACGAGCAGACTTGGCTTACAAAAATTGAATACTTGACTTGGCTATTCGATAACGGAATTAAGATTCTGAGAAACTGGTCGCAGTTGGAAACTTTGCCGAAGCTTTCGAAAAAAGAGCAGAGAAAAAATTGCGGGCTATACTGTCGAATTTGCAAGTGCTTCATACCGGGCAAGGCACGAATCGATAACGAGAAATGCCCGTTAGATAAATGGGAAGGAGTTTGATATGCGACATATAATTTTGATTACGTTAGCGGTCTTGGCTGTGGCGTTCGCTGGTTGCGCAAACGTTCGGTTAAAGACTGTCGACGAAAACGGCAATCCCGTCGAAGCTGAATATACTCGTTGGTGGAATCAAGAACTCGAAGGGTTATCTCTTGAGAGTCCGTCGGGTTGGAAAGTAAAATTGGAGCGGCAGAAATCAGAACTCGAATTGGCGTTCGGCTTTGGTGCGGCAAGTGTTAAAGTCGGGGGCGACGACGAATGAAATATCGAGAGATTGCAAATTACAAATATCAGCTAATGGAAGAATTGACTTATCCAGTATCTTGGCCCGACAGTTTGAATCCGAGCGACGACGATTTTGTTTTCGTCAAAGACGGCAAGTTGATACTTCGAGAGCATTACGCTTGGGACGGTTCGACCGTACCCGCAAAAGGATTGTTCGCCGTCGTCGGCTGGAATGCCGATAAGTTCTGCAACAAGGCGAGCGTGATACACGACGCGCTTTATCAGCTTATGCGAGCGGGACGACTCGACCGAAATCATAAGAACTTCGCCGACCGACTTTACCGAAGCTTATGTATCAGCGGCGGAATGTCTCGTTGGCAAGCAGACTTGAGATTTTGGGCTTTGCAGAAGTTCGGGTCGTTAAAGTATCAAGCCTTAACGCCGAAGATTCTCGAAATGCGATAATCAAAAAAGCTGTTAGCTTTGCCGAGAGTTTCAGCTTTTTTCATGGACGGTTTGTTTATTCGATTTGAGCGGTTCGACGGCGCACGGAAGCAAAGTCGACCGCTCGACTATTACGCGTCGCTGGTCGTACGCTGTCAAGCGAACGCGCCGTATCGCGACGATTATATCACGACAATATATAGACGCTTAGAATCGATTCTCGCTCGTCATACGAGCAAATCCCGATAACCCTTGATAGACGCTCAAAAACAGCTATCGAATCGGGAAAATCTGTAAAACGAGATTCTCTAACAGCTAAAATAAAGAATCTTAAAAAAACTTCGACCATAAGCTCTTGTTATATAGACGCTTAAAAATAACTTGGAATTTATCTTATTTTATGCTTGCAGAGATAGCGTAAAAAGACGATAATACAGTTGTTCTTTGAATTATGAATTTGGGCGAGCGACTTTGATTTGCTTCTTGTTTTTCGAACACTTCTGTTTTTCCGCTTCTTTGTTTGACCCGCCGAGGCTTTTTACAAGTTAATATGAGAGGGACGTTTTTTTGTTAGTTCCTGAAATTGAGGGTTGACCATTCTTTGTAGATGGCAACAAGGCAATTGAGCCTAAACCGAAGCGACGAGAGTCGTAGCCGAAAAGTTTGTTCGCTATCGAGCGGCAAAAAAGTTGGAGTTAGTGTCGCATTCCGAAGGGCGTATCGTTCGTTCAATAATTCGCTTGAATCGGAATTGAAAACAAAAACTTCTTAGCCTGTCAAAAATAGCTACGCGAATCGATAATGGAAAAAAACTAATTTAGCAACCGCACAAGTCGAGACAGTTTGGACTTTTCTCGGAGCAATACCGGGGTGCGGTATTACGGGGGCAAAGTTAATCGCAAATCTTATCGAAGGGAAACATTATGAAGTGGAACGAGACTTACGAAGCGTTGGAAAACGCGTTGGGTCGCAAACCGTATTGGAGCGAAGTTGCGGCGGAAATGTTAAACAAGAAAATCGCTGAACTTGGGAGCGTTGTTCAGCCAGCTTAATTGTGAAGGGAAAACATTATGAAACTATTAACACAGAAAAACAAAAAAGATTTGCCCGCACTTTACAGTCAAGACGGCAAGGGTTACGACGCGATTGCAGTCGTTAAGTTTTTCGCGCCGTGGTCAAGCTGGACTTGGTACGCGACAGAGTTCGACGGCGAGGACACGTTCTTTGGTCTTGTCGATAGACACGACCGCGAACTTGGATATTTCAGCTTGAAGGAACTTGAGTCTGTTCGCGGGTCGTTTGGATTAAAGATTGAACGAGATTTGTACTGGACACCGAAGCCGCTAAAAGAAATCAAGTCAATTGGATTTGTCGCGGCGAGTTAGCTTTCAGAGAAGGGCGAGTTGCGTCGCCCGACTCTAACAGCTAATCTATTCTTTAATTGAAGGGAAAACGAAATGGACAGAGCAGAGTTTTTGGAGTTAATCGAAGGGATTTTGTATCAAGAGGGACATCAATCGAAGCAAGGTCGTATAATCAAGGCAAGCGTTCGAGCGCAACGACAAGACATAAACGTTATTGCAAAGGCACTTGGAATCGAGAAGTTGATTTACGAAGAAACTGAAAAACTCGGTTACGGTTAATCGAAATTAAGCCGACCCGTACAATGGCTTTCGTCGCGTCTCATAATAGCGCAGAATAATTACGGGCTAATGTTTTCCGTTGACGGGACGACCTAAATTCTCCGGTCGTCTCGTCGATTATAGTGGGTTCGAATAACTGGATAATTCACGAGTTGGCCACGAAATGCGGGTTCGAGTCCCGCACCCACTTTTACAGAGGGCTTGCAATCGTGCAAGTCGAAGTTTTTATTGTTTCACAGAAAAGGAATAGCATTATGTCGCACGAATTGGAAATGAACGAGAGAGGCGAGGCAAAGATGTTCTACGCCGGACAGACACCGTGGCACGGACTTGGCACGGCAGTTGAAACAGAGATTACCGCAGGGGCGGCAATCCGAATGGCACAGCTTGATTGGATTGCAGAGAAACAGAAAATTATGACTGTCGGCGGTTCGCCTGTTGACACGCACCGAGCAGTCGTTCGAAAAGAGGACGGACGTTTACTTGGCGTTGTCGGTCAAAACTACGAAGTGATTCAGAACGTCGAAGCGTTCGACTTTATGGACGCGCTCGTTGGCGAGGGGCTGGCAATGTATCACACAGCGGGTTCGCTGTACGATGGCAAGAGAATTTTTATCTGTTGCAAAATGCCGTCGCATATCGAAGTCGGCCCGGACAAAATCGACAAGTATTTGGTTCTCGCGACCGCACACGACGGGTCGCTTGCAGTATCGGTTAAGTGGACTCCGATTCGCGTAGTCTGCAACAATACTTTGTCGGCGGCGTTCAGTATGTACGGCAACAAGAAGCCGCAGGATTGCGTCTCGATTCGGCACACCAAGAATTACAAAGAGCGTATCAGCGAGGCTCGCGAAGTTTTGGGCTTGACCGAACTTTATTACGAACGTCTCGAAGCGACTTGCCAGAAGCTTTTCGAAACGCCGATGATAACGACGGAGTTCAAAGCTTTCGCAAAGGAACTTTTGCCTGACAACAAAAAGGACAAAGAGACGAGCAAGCTTATCGCCGCGCCCGTTACTGTCAACAAGCGTAACGAAATGCTCGAACTGTTCAAGAATGGAACGGGCATAAAAGGGACGGCAGTTGCGAACACCCGTTGGGCGGCGTACAATGCCGTTACCGAATACGCAGACCACAAGGGAACGGTTCGTGTCGCTGATACCAGCGATTACGGTAACGCTCGTATGAAGTCGATTGTGTGGGGCAGTGGAAGCACGCTCAAGAAAAAAGCTTTGGCTTTACTGTCGAACTAATCACGGACGGCGAGTGATTGAATAACGGAGTAGATGCGGGACGGTGGCGGTTAGGTTTGCGCTTAACGACGCTCGGCAGGAAAGATGGGGTCAAGTTCCTTGTTGCAACGCAAATTGCAATAAGAAAAACGTCTCTGCGTGCCTGTAACCGTCCCGCTTTTTTAATCGAAGGGAAAAGTTATGAAGTTCTATGTTCAGATAAAACGATTCAGCGACAGCGGAATTGAAAAGGAACTTGGGCCGTTCAGCGAGCGACGCGCAGATAAGGTCGACGACGGCGTTAATATCAATCTTAATCACGACGAGTATTTTACACAAATCGTCAAGAAACAATCTTGAAGGGAAAATATTATGACACAGAAAACTTTCAAACTACCGACGCACCCGACGCGGGGCAAACAGCAAATCGTTATCGAGAAAAGTACGAGTTCGGTTTGGTATCTTGTAGTTACAGCAGAAAAGGCAATTCCATTGTCAGCTTTGAAAAAGATACCGACAGCGGCGGACGTTCTCGAAGCATTGCAAAATCAATGCGGCACGGACGGGTTAATGGACTTTATGTCGCAAGGATATTCGAAATGAAAGACGAAAATCTTTGTCAAGTAAAATTCTGTCGATAGCGTTGGTTTATGCGTTGGTGCGGATTCAGAATTTGCCGAAAACATTGGGTCGCTGATTGCGACGATAAAAATAAATTCAGTCTTAAAGAAGCGGAGTTCGAAAACGAAAACGATTTTTAGTTAATACAGAAGGGAAAGCATTATGGCTATCTGGAAAGTGAGTCAAAAACAAATAGGGCAGTTAGCGGTAAACGTTGTAAAGCTTCAATGTCGCA
>QMNH01000019.1 GCA_003647675.1 Candidatus Falkowiibacteriota bacterium
CATATAGAAATATTATGAATATAATCTTCCTCAATATGGTCTATTAGCCCCATTTTATCCATGTCTTTAACAACCTCCACGCGCGCTTCTAACGTAGTCATACCGGCATATTTGCCACAATTATCCATCATTTTACCGTCTTCGTTGATAATTTGCTTCATGCCGATTCCATGCCACGCGGCAATCTCATTGTCAATAAAAGAATGGGCTGGCGTTACCTTTATCGCCCCAGAGCCGAAGTCGGGGTCAACTGATTTGTCGGCCACCACGGTTATTTCAAATTCGCCCAATACCCCGGGAATCATGTATTTTTTGCCGACCATTTTTTTGTACCGCTTATCATCCGGATGAACCGCTACCGCCGTATCGCCCAACTTTGTTTCCGGTCTGGCTGTGGCTAAAACAAACGGCCCGTATTTTAACCAGTATAATTTTCCTTTTTTCTCTTTATATTCAACTTCATCGTCAGCCAATACCGAATGGCAGCGCGGACACCAGTTTACTATTCTTTTTCCCCGGTAAATTAAACCGTCCTCATACATTAATTTAAATACGCTATAAACCGCTTTATGCCGCGTTTCGTCCAAAGTATAAGCCTCGCGCGACCAATCGCAGGAAGCGCCCATTTTTTTTACCTGATTTACTATTGTATCGTGAGACTGCTGGGCAAATTTTTCAACCCGCTTTAAAAACTTTTCCCGCCCTAATTTATGCCGATCTGTTCCTTCTTCTTTTAATATCTTTTCCACTTTAGTCTGAGTGGCAATCGCGGCATGGTCTGTTCCCGGCACCCAAAGCGTCCGATAGCCTTTCATGCGGTGATATCTTATTAAAATATCCTCTATAGCAAGCATGGCCGCGTGTCCCATATGCAAAGTACCGGTAACATTCGGCGGCGGTAAAACAATTGAATAAGTTTTCGCGTCCTTTGGTAAATTTAATTTATCAGGATTAAAAAAGCCGGATTTTTCCCACTTTTCGTAAATTTCATCCTCATATTTTTTAGGCTCATAAGCCTTTGGCAATTCTTTTTTCATAAAAATAATTTGCTAAATTCACTAATTTTACTATAACCTTACCTTATCAAATTAATATTTATTTGACAAGAATTTTTTAAAAACCGCAAATAATAAATGCTGTAAAAATAAAAAATATACTTTAAACCGAAAAATATTTTAATATTAGCAAAAATATCTATATAAAATTCTTCTAAAGCCTTAACAATAAAACGTTTCTGTTTACGTTAAGCTATTTGCTTTTTAGCCTTGACATCAATTAAATATTTATATATATTTAACTATTAAGTAGTTAGTGTGTAAAAACTAGCACGGCTTAAAAATTAATATTTTCACATATTTTTTATAAAATTATTTTCGCTGATATTACTATATCACTTCAAAAAATTTTATAAAAAATATGCAAAAATCTTAAATTTTTAACTTCGCGCTAGTTTTTACACACTAACTAAGTAATTCTAACCATGCTAACACAATAGATATTGCCCAGTCATCATGTTTGCCCTTAAAAACTGGGTGTTTTTCTTTGTTTTTTTATTATGCTAACACCGGAACAACAAATTTTTGAACAAATAAAAAAAGCTGATAATATACTAATTACTTTCAGCAAAACCTGGAGCGGCGATTCAATAGCCTCTGCTCTGGCTTTTTATTTGTTTCTAAAAAAACTGGATAAAAAAGTAGAGATTACCGCAGAAAAATTAAATCAAGGGGCATTGTTTAGTTTTTTGCCGTCCTATGAAAAAATAAATTATTCATTGGATAATTTAAGAAAATTTATTATTTCACTTGATATATCAAATACTAAAATCGGACAAATAAAATATAAAATTGAAAATAATAATTTAAATTTTATCATCTCGCCCAAACAAGGATCTTTTACCCACGACAATATAAAATCACGTACTGGTGGATTTAAGCATGATTTAATTATTGTACTTGATACTCCCGACCTGGAATCCCTGGGAAAGATATATGATAATGACACGGAATTTTTTTACCAAGTGCCGACAATAAATATTGACCACCATTCGCATAACGAAGCTTTCGGCCAAATAAACCTGGTAGAATTAACCTCAATCGCGACTGCTGAAATATTATTTAATTTATTTGCCGGCTTTTCTCGGGATTTAATAGATGAGGATGTTGCTACCTGTCTGTTGGCCGGCATAATTTCCAAAACCAGAAGTTTTAAAACCCAAAATATTACCCCCCAAGCCCTGTCTGTTTCTTCCCAGCTTATTTCCATGGGCGCTAAACGGGAAGAAATAGTAAATCGGCTTTACCGCTCCCGCTCTTTAAATGTTTTAAAGCTATGGGGAAGGGTTTTAGCCCGCTTAACCGGCGATCTGGACAACAAGCTAGTCTGGTCAATATTAACTAAAAATGACTTTATAAAAACCAATACAACGGAAAGCGATTTAAACGAGGTTATTGATGAATTAATTATTAATATCCCGCAGGCAAAAACAGTCTTGCTGATTTATGAATCAGAAGAAAACGGACAGGCCGATAAAATAAAAATTACCAATGTTCTTATCTATTCCGTTAAAAACATCAACTCGCTTGATTTGGTAAAAAAATGGAATCCGGCAGGCACAAAAAAATTAGCAAAAATCAAAATTAACAAAAACATAGAAGAAGCGGAAAGAGAAATAATTGAATATGTAAAAGAAAATATAAAAAAATTGCCTTTTTAATCTCTTGAAATAATAAAAATTAAATGATATAGTATTTTAAAGGATAAGCATCCTTTTTTTGTTTTTTACGGATATTTTTAAGAGAAAAAAACAATTTTATAGCGCCCATAGCTCAGTGGTTACCCGCCCGTACCGAACGGTACGTTCGAGCGGGGAGCACTTCGGTTTCCTGTTGTAAAACTTTTCTAAAAACTTTATATACATGATATATTTTATTATAAATGCGCCCATAGCTCAGTGGTTAGAGCACCACGCTTATAACGTGGGGGTCGATGGTTCAAGTCCATCTGGGCGCACTAATATTCAAAAAGGCGCGCAAAGGACGCGTAGCTCAGCTGGTTAGAGCGCTACGTTGACATCGTAGAGGTCAGAGGTTCAAATCCTCTCGCGTCCACATTCTTAAATCCGGGTTTCACAAGCGTGTGAGCTTGTGATCCCGCCGCCGAAGGCGAAGAGCGGGACAAATCCTCTCGCGTCCACATTTGCATAATATTATAAAAACTTTTATAATAAACGTACTAATATATTTTAATTTTAAATAAAGCTATGCGTAAAATATTTAAAAAATTATCCGGTTTAAGCGGAAAAATTACTAACAAGGCTGCTGATAATAATGAAATAGATGATTTTGAAGAAATAAGCGAAGAAGAAGAAAACGAAGAATACGATGCCGAAGAAGAAGAAGAGATTGACGAAGAAGAGATTGATGAAGAAGAGATTGATGAAGATGAAGAAGAAAAAGAATGGCTGCAAAATGATTTTGAAGAAGGTCAGCTTTCTATAGATGTTTACCAAACACCGGACGCTATTATAGTTAAATCAACTATAGCCGGAGTAAAGCCGGAAGATATTGATATATCAATTAATAACGACATGCTGACAATCCGCGGCAGAAGGGAAATGTATGAAAAAATAAAAGACGAGCACTATCTTTATCGCGAATGCTATTGGGGCTCTTTTTCCCGTTCAATTATACTCCCGCTTGAAATCGAAGCGGAAAAAATTGAAGCGGTTTTAGAAAATGGCGTTTTAACAGTTACTCTACCCAAGGCCAAAAGCGCTAAAGAAATATCCATAAAAGTACTTGAAAAATAATATGCTTATTTCCTTAACAATAGACCGCTTTGAAAATGGCAAGGCTGTTTTAAAAACCAACGATAACGACACTATTATTTGGCCGAAAAATAAACTGCCTGATAATTTAAGTGAGGGCTCGGTATTAAACTTTAAAATAACCGGCAACAAATCCGAAGAAGAAGATAAAAAAAATCTAGCCAAAGACATTCTTAATGAAATTCTTAATCCTGATGAGGAAAACCATGCTTAAAAGCACAATTAATTTTTACTTATGATATCATATTTTAAAAAACATATCACACAAAAATGGCTTCTGATATTTCTGGCCATTTTTTTTATTTTGGCCATTTTACTCTGCGGAAGTTTTTTTATTTTTGAAAAAAAATATTCAGAAAAATTCTATCCTGGCGTCCATATCGCCAATACCAACGTGGGAGGGCTAAACAAAGAGCAGGCTAAAAAATTATTAAATAATAAAGTTAATTTTATAAATCAAAATGGAATAAAATTCCAATACCACACAAACAGCTCGGTTCTTTTTCCGCTAATAGCGTCCGTGGAAACTGACTTGGCTTATGAAATTATTAATTTTAACATTGAAAAATCAATAGACGAAGTTTATAGCTACGGAAGACAGGATTCTTTTTTAAATAATTTTATAAAAAAAATCAAAGCCTTAACCAAAAAAAAATATTTTGGGGTTTATTATACGGTTAACGAAAACGAAATAAATAAATTTTTAATAAATAGTTTTTATTCTTATGAAAGGCCGTCTCTTGACGCCAAATTAGTTTATGAAAAACCAAATTATAATAAACCGGTTTTTTTTGAAATAGAAGAAGAAAAATACGGCCAAATTATTGATTATAAAAAAGGCATTAATGACTTAAAAACAAACTTGCTTATACTTAACAACGAAAACATTGTTTTAAACGCTAAAATTGATTTTCCTAAGATATATAAGAAAGACTGCCTTAATATTACCGCTAAAGCTGAACAATTATTAAGCCGAGCGCCGGTTTATTTATTTTATGAAGATAAAGAATGGAAAATTAATAATGAAAAATTAACGGAATGGCTCGCGTTAAAAAATAACCCAAGCACTTCATCAAAAGATAAAATTATGGTTGGTCTGGAAAACGAAAAAGTTTCAGCCTATTTAATTTCTGAAATAAGCCCAGAAATAAACAAGGAGCCCCGGGACGCAAAATTTATTATAAAAAACGGCCGGGTTGAAGAGTTCCAAATTTCCGAAAACGGCTTAACGCTGGATACGGCCTTAAACTTTGAAAAAATTGAAAATGAATTAAGAAACAGTACCAGCACAAAAATAAAACTAGTTGTAAGGGAAGAAAAAAGCAAAATTGAAACTGCTGACATAAATGATATGGGAATAAAAGAAATTATTGGAATCGGGCATTCAAATTTTTCCGGTTCTCCCAAAAACAGGCGTCATAATATTGCCGTAGGAGCCGCCGCGGTTAACGGCACTTTAATAAAACCGGAAGAAGAATTTTCTTTAAACACGGTACTTGGCGAAATAAACGCCGAAACCGGCTACCTCACGGAACTGGTAATAAAAGACAATAAAACGATTCCTGAATACGGGGGCGGCCTTTGCCAAATCGGAACCACTATGTTCCGCACAACGATTAATTCAGGCCTGCCCGTAACAATGCGCCGCAATCACTCTTACCGGGTTTCTTATTATGAACCGGCCGGAACCGACGCGACGATTTACAATCCTTGGCCTGATTATAAATTTATAAATGATACCCCGTACCATATATTAATTCAATCCCGCATAGAGGGCGACAATATTTATTTTGATTTTTGGGGAACAAAAGACGGACGCGCGGCTACTTCGACTTATCCGATAATATATAATATTGCCAGGCCGGGCCCGACAAAAATAATTGAAACTCTGGACTTAGCGCCGGGAGAAAAAAAATGCACAGAACATGCCCATAACGGAGCAGATGCTTATTTTGATTATAAAGTAACTTATTCTAACGGCGAAATAAAAGAAAAAACCTTTACATCTCATTACGTCCCCTGGCGCGAAGTCTGCCTTTTGGGAGTTGAAGAGCTAGCAAGTGAAAAAGAAAAAACAGCCACTTCAACAGCAGCCGCTTATTAGTTAGTATGTAAAAATTAACAACGGCTTAAAACATAAAAAGACCTGCTTAAGCCGGTAGGCAAGAAATTATTGTTAGGAAGAATTCAGTTAAAAAACCAAACTTTACCTAACAATTAATCCCCATGCTTGTCGTGCCTATCCGGATTAAACAGGTCTTTTGTAATATATTAATCTATCATACTTTTTGATGCTTGTCAAGCGCATTTTTTCTATTTAACAATATTTTTACTAATATTAAACAAATATTATTTAATTATTCTATATAAAATCTTTCCTCTTCAGAATCCTGAAAAACTGGTATATTCTCTTTTTTTTGCTTTATTTGCCAAATATATACAAACTTGAAAATTGTATTTATAATAATTTATTTTTGCTTATATAATAAATAATAACAGTTATATATTAAATTAAAATTAAAAATGCATTAAAATGCATTTTTTTGATAAAAAATTCGCTTAAAATAATTTTTGTTGTTTATTTATTTGTTTTTCTTTGTCTGAAAATATTTTTACACTCCCGTATTGCCCGTCAAATCCAGGTTTAATTATCACACTTCCCTCTCTCGCCCGTTTTATACCCTCAACTATTAACGGTTGAGCCATTTTTTTTAAATTGTCCAAAGGCTCGTCCAATAAAATTTTCATCTCGGTTCCAATTTTTTTTATTAAATTAGCATACTCGGCTTGTACTCTTTTTGAATTACGGCTTTTTACATTAAAAACTTCAGCTACTATTTTATCCAATTCAACTATTTTCTTAAATCCCGGTGTTCCTTCCGGCTTAAAGCCAGCCGGACGATCGGCTAATTCTTGAACTCTGTTCATAACGCCAATAACAAGATCTTTTTTACATTTAGGACAAATACATTTGTTCTTTTTTGTTTCTTCCGGAGAAAAACAAACTCCGCAATTTCTATGCCCATCAAGATGGTACATGCCTTCTTCGGGATAAAATTCAATCGTATAATCCAAATATGATTTCCGGTCCGGCAGAGGTTTAAACGCTGTCGCCTTATTTTTTATTACATTATAAATTTCACTATAAGAAACTTTATTTAACTCAAATACGTTAGCTTCGCGGGCAATATTGGGCAGGCTATGCGCGTCCGAACTGGAAAGTAGAGTTAATTTATCCAGCGCTGACAAGCGCCAATTCATTTCCGGATCTGACGAGAGGCCCGTTTCGTAAGCATAAATATGGCTTGTCCAATCGCCAAAACATTCTTCCATGCTATTAAAGCCGGATTTAGAGCCAAAAACGGCAAACCAGGGCGTCCAAATATGAGCCGGGTATATTAAAAATCCAGGATCTATCTTTAAGCAAAGCTCGGTTAATTCTTCGGCGCCCATTCCCAAAATCGGACGCCCATCTGATCTTATATTATATCTCTTGTCCAGATAATCGTTAAGCTCTTTTACGGCTTTTAAGTTCGGCGCGTGCAGCATAATATGAATTCGCCTGACCTTGTCGTATTTTTTATATATTAACGCTAGCTCCGTGGAAAGCAAAAATTTTATTTTACCGTCTTGTTTTCTTTTTAACTTATATAATCCGGTATCTTCTATTTCTTCCAATTCCTCATTTATGCTTTTGAACCAATCAGGAAAAGTAAAATCGCCGGTGGCGATAATATCAACGCCTTTTATCCGGCAAGTTTTCTCAATATTTTCCAAATTAAGTTCCCGCGAACAAGCGCGGGAATATTTAGAATGAATATGCAGATCTGCTATTTGCCTCATTTTATTTTTTTTCAATAAATTTTTTTAAATTTCTCGGCCTATCTACGTCTAAATTTTTTAATACCGCGATATGATAACTAAGCAATTGCAAAGGAATTATTGAAAGGACCGGCATTGCAAATTCCGCGGCCTGAGGTATAAATATTATTTTATCTGAATTTTTTTTAATTTTTTTATTCCCTTTAGAGGTAACTGCGAAAATATCAGCTTCTTCTTTTTTTAATTCTTTTATTATTTTGATATTATCATCGTAAACACTGTCTTTCGGCGCTATAAAAATAACTAAAAAACCTTTTTTTATTATGGCGTTGGGGCCATGTATAAATTCTTCCGAAGCATACCCTTCGGCTGCAATATATGTTGTTTCTTTTAATTTATGCGCTCCCTCTAAAGCGACAGGATAATTATATTTTTTTCCTAAAACTGCCAAAGTCTTTATGTCCGAATATTTTACGGCCAATTTTTTAATTTCATTTTCGGTTTTTAATATTTTATTTATTTTATCAGGCAATAATCTTAATTCTTGAACTATAAATTTACTGGCCGAGGCTGACATTTTGTGATGGCGGCCGATAAAAATCGCTAAAAGAGCCAATATAACCAAGCTTGAAGTAAAAGTTTTAGTTGCGGCCATGGCCGCTTCTTTGCCGGCAGAAATACAAAGCGCTACATCGGATTTTCGCGCCAGCTTAGAATCCTTATTATTAGTAATGCTGATTATTAGAGCTCCCTTTTTTTTGGCAACAATAACAGAGTTTAAGATATCGGTTGTTTCACCTGACTGGCTTATGGCGATAACTGCCGTCCGGTATTCAATTACGTTTTTTCGGCTGATAAATTCATCAGCTAGCTCATGCTCGCAAGGTAACCCGGTAAGCTCTTCAAATAGATAACTCCCGAACATAGCGCAGTAATAGGAAGAACCACATCCAATTAATGTAATCCGGTTTATATTTTGGATTGTTTTTATTCTTTTAAATTCCCCGATTTCCACTTCGCCATTTTGAATATTTACGTACTTATTTAAAATATTCCTTATAATTTCAGGCTGCTCATATATTTCTTTTATCATTTCGTGGGGGTATTTTTCTTTATTTTTAGGCATAAAATATTTAAAAAAGATAAAATTAAAAATACTATTTTCTAATAGTATTTTATCATTAAAAATAATTTTTAACAAATAAAAAAATAGGCTGTTATTGTACTAAGTTAGCTAACCGTTACGGTTTTAGCTAAATTCCTCGGTTTATCCGGATTACGTTTAAGCTTAAGCGCCATATAATAAGAAAAAAGCTGAAGCGGAATGGTCGTAAGCAGCGGGGATAAATAATCGATTGTCCTGGGAACAAAAATTATATCATCAGCTAAATTTACATCCATTTTTTTATTGGTAATAGCTAAAACTTTCCCGTTCCTGGCTTTTATTTCATGGATATTAACCAAACTTTTTTTAAAAACAGAATCATCGGGAATAATAACTACACTGCAAAAATCCTTATCTATTAAAGCTAGGGGACCATGTTTCATCTCTCCTAAGGGATAAGCCTCGGCATGCACGTAAGAAATTTCCTTAAGCTTTAGACTGCCTTCCTCGGCTGTAATATAATTAAAATAACGGCCCAAAAAATAATAATTCGTAAACCGGGAATTTTTATTAACTACCTTCCTTATTAAATTCGCCTGGTTTAATATTTCTTGAATTTTATCAGGAATTAATTCTAGTTCCCGAAAAATTCTTTGCCCGGTATCAATCGTCATATTCCTTTGTCTGGCTAAAAATACCGCCAGCATAACAATACTGGCAAGCTGTGAAATAAACGCCTTGGTTGAAGCAACGCCTTTTTCTTTTCCGGCTCTAATAGAAATACCAGCGTCTGTTTCCCGCCAAATCCGGCTGCCCGGCACGTTCACAATGCCAAGGCAAATATTGCCCTTTATTTTTATTTCGTTTATTACTTCAATTGTATCGGCAGTTTCACCTGACTGGCTTATAAATATAAAAGCATCGTCCGGCGCAAAAACCGAGTGGCGATAACAAAACTCCGAAGCGATAGAAGCGCTAGCCGCGATGCCGAAACGATTAAAAAGAAACTTGGCATACAAACAAGCGTTATAGGCGGTACCGCAACCGATAAAATGAAAAGTTTTTACTTTCCGCAAACTTCTGGCAATATTCTCAATTCCGCCAAGTTTAGGAATTCCGGTTTCTGTTATCAGCCTGCCTCGAATAGCGTTGGCCATGGTATACTTCTGCTCAAAAATTTCTTTTTCCATAAAAAACTTGTATTCACCCAAATCGGAGTTAGGTTCGTTGATTTCTTTGGCTGCTTTTTTTACTTTTTCATCTTCATAAATTTTCCAACCTTGTTTAGTAATTTCGACTATTTCATTATCTTTTAAAATATGCCGGTTTTTAATCGTAAAAGGTTCAAAGGCCGCTAAATCAGAAGCTACTATCGTATTGCCGTTTTCTTTTCCTAAAATAATTGTCCCTCCCTTGTTTGCGGCTATTAGCTGCTCCGGCTTATTGGCGTCCATAACCACAAAAGCATTAGCTCCCTCAATTTTCTTTAACACCTTACTAACAGCTTTCTCTAAACTATTCATTTCTCTATAATACTTTGCAATTAAATTTACAATGACTTCAGAATCGGTTTCCGAATAAAACGAACCCTTGCCAAGCTCTTTTTTAATATCGTCTAAATTTTCAACGTTTCCATTATGTACAAAATAAAATAATTTGTTAAAATCATGATGAGGATGCGCGTTTTTGGTAGTTTTGCCCCCAAAAGTAGCCCAACGAGTATGTCCAATGCCGTTATTGCATATTCTTTTTCTCTTGGGCACTAGCCGTTTTAAATCTTCTATATTAAAATTTTCTTTATCCTCCTGTGAAATTTTATAGAGTTCTACTTCTCTACCCATATTAAAAGCTACGCCCATTGAATCATAGCCGCGATGCTCAAGTAATCCTATACTATATAGAACCGAATTAATTGCCCGCCCGTCTGTTCCAATATATCCAAATATTCCACACATATTTTTACATTTATTTTTAACAAAATATCTAACCAATAATATAAGAATAAAGGGGCTTTTATGCTATCAAGCCCCTTTAAATCGTTAATTCCGGTAAATTCAGTTTTCAAAATA
>QMNH01000020.1 GCA_003647675.1 Candidatus Falkowiibacteriota bacterium
AGATTCGATAAAGCCCGTTTCTTCGCTTCCGGTTATATCAACTTCCTTAAATAACTCTTTTATTTCTTCGTCGCCGGCAATGCCAAACGCCCGAAGCAGAGAAGTAATCGCTACTTTTCTTTTTCTATCAATACGAACCCAAATAACATTGTTCACATCAGTTTCTATTTCAAGCCAGGCGCCCCGATTAGGAATAATTTTCGCGCCATAATATTTTTTGCCTTTAATAAAATCAGAAGTAAAAATTACCCCCGAACTCCTTATAAGCTGGGAAACCACTACTCTTTCGATTCCATTTATTATAAAAGTGCCGTTTTTGGTCATTTTAGGAAAATCCCCTAAAAATACCTCTTGAGTAGTTTTTTGTCCGGTTCTTTTGTTTTGCAATTTGACTTTAACGCGCAAAGGAGTTTCATAGGTTACATTTTTTTCCTTGCTTTCAACTTCATTAAATTTAGGCTCATCCAGATAATATTCCTCAAAAAATAATTCCAAATCCCGGCCAATAAAATCGGTAATTGGAGATATTTCATCAAATAAATCGGACAAACCTTCTTCTAGGAACCAATTAAAAGAATTTTTCTGTACTTCCGTTAAATCAGGCATGGGCATTTCTTGGCTATTATCCCTAAAATATTTTCTTAAAAACAAATCTTGTTTTAAATTATTATCATTATCGTTCATAAAAATAGTAAAAATATAATTAGTTAGTGTGTAAAAACTAGTGCGAAGTTAAAAATTTAAGATTTTCGCAGATTTTTTATAAAATTTTTTGAAGTGATATAGTAATATCAGTGAAAACAATTTTATAAAAAATATGCGAAAATATTAATTTTTAAACCGTTGCTAGTTTTTACACACTAACTAAATATTATTTTTAGCAACAAAAAATCTCAAATTTTATAAAATTTGAGTTAAATTTTTTAGTTAAACAAAGTAATAATCACTTAAAATAAAATTAATATTAAAATGATTGAAGATTTTTTTATTCTAAAAATTTTTCTTTTTTTATATTTGTTTTAGCTTTATTATGCAATAAAAAAACAAAAAACGGCTAATTATTCGTACTTTAAAAATACGAATTTTTTTCCGTTTAAATATTTTATCACATTTTACCTAGTATTTGATATTTAATAAAATTAATTTTATCAACTTTAGTCAATAATGTCAACTATTTCCATTAAATCTAATAATAACAAAGTGAGCATAATAAGTCAAGAGGCAAGTTATTCTCTTTACAAGTCCGCTATTTATTTCTTAAAATCTCCAGCTTTTAACAATCCCCTAATAACTGCCCTATCGTCCCAACTAATTTTTTCTCCATTGGCCGCGCAAATTGCCTGCTCAGATCCCTTGCCGGTAACCAGCACAATGTCATTTTCCTCGGCCAGTGATAAGGCTTTTTTAATTGCCTCCCTTCTGTCAAGCATTAAAAACAAATCTTTATTCCGTTTTTTATTTGTTTTCTCGGCCCCAAAAGCTACTTGGTCAATTATGGTTTCCGGATCATCGTCATATGGATCTTCATTGGTAATAATAACGTAATCGGCTTTTTCTCCGGCAATTTGCCCCAGCACTGGCCGGCGGGATATGTCTCGCCCGCCCCCGGCCGAGCCCAGGACATGGATAATTTTATTATGCCCGATTAAAGCGATTGATTCATAAAGCTTTCCGACTGCTTTTGGCTCAAAAGCATAGTCAACAATAACCGTAAAATCCTGGCCTTCCTTAATTTTTTCCATTCTGCCGGCCACGCCGTCTATATTCTCCAGGCCTTTTTTTATAATTTCATTATTAATATTCTGCGATATTCCGACGCAAACAGCGTTCATGGCGTTAACCGCGTTAAAAGCGCCCAACAACTCTAAATTTAGGGTAATATTATCATATTTAAAACTGATACCATTCTCTTTTGCTTCAATGTTCCCATATTTTATTATTTCAAAGCCGTCCAAACTGTCAAATTCTTTTTCCCTTGAATAAATAATCTTTTTTTCCGCCCAAAAACTTTTAAAATAATCGGCATGCTCGTCATCGCCGTTAATTATGATAGTTTTTTTTACGCAATTTAAATCTATTTTTTTTATCCCGGTTAAAGCTTTTACAACTTTGTAATTATCGTCAATATATTTATGCTTGCAATTTTTTAAATGCTTGAATAAATCTCCTTTGGCGTTTTTATAATTTTCAAAACTGCCGTGTGATTCAATATGCTCTTCGTACAAACCGGTAAAAACCAAAATATCATAATTAATAAAACGATGGCGGAATTGGCGTATGCCTTCGGAGGTGGTTTCCACTATCGCAAAGTTACAGCCATTGCCGGCCATTTTTCTAAGCATTCTCTGGGTGAACATCCGGCCGGCCATGGTCATCTTTTTATCGTTAAGCCGCTCTTTTTCCCCATCGTTAAAAATAGCTGTAGAAGTAAAGCCGGTCTTATGCCCGGCGGCTTCCAGCATCCTGGCGATTAAATAAACGCTGGTTGTTTTTCCGGTCGTTCCGGTTACGCCGATAACCACCATCTTCTCGCTTGGCCAATTATTAATAACGGCCGCCAGCCAGCTTAAAATAAAATGATAAGCAGGCTGAACGGCTTTGAATAATTTTTCGGGAATAAAACGTTTTATAAAATGTAATAATTTATCCATATAAACATATCGTGCTTAAAAACAATTTTAAGCAGTCCTTAAGATGTTAATCTTCTAACACTTCTAAAAAATTTATATAATTTATACCATTTTTTATTAAAAATTAAATCATAAGTCCCGGGCAAATTAATTTCTTTGCCACCGAATCCTTTTTTAAAACGGGTAACTCCCGGCCATTTATCTTCGTCAATTCCATAAAAATCATAATATTTATATCCCTGTTCTTGGGCTAATTTTATTGCCTTCCATTGCAAGCTGAAAGGCGCCATCGCGTTGCGATATTCATTGGCTGACGCTCCATGTACGTAGGTGGCAGTATCCCCAAAAAATATTAAAATATTTCCGGCTATAATCTTCCCCTGATACTCGGCCAATATTAATTTCACAAAATTATTATCTACCTGAAGCATCCGGCGGTAATGCTCTTTTGAATGTAAACGAAATTTATCACGCTTTACAGTCTCCTCCATTATTTGCCAAAACATTTCAAAATCAGAAGTAAAATTTTGCGCATCAACAATCCGGACTTTCACTCCCTTACGCTCTGCCAACCGGATATTATACCGCGTTTTCTGGTGCATCGCATTTAATAACTCATCTTCTGTTTTAGTTAAATCTAAAATTATAGTTTTCGCCGGCTGAACATCTATAGTTTTTGTAATTGGGTAATGGATAATGGATAATGGATACTTTATTCCAGATTCAAACCGTAAAAATAACACTTTTTCATTCCTCGCAATTCTTTTAATTTCTTCAAATAAAAATTCTAAAATATTTCTATTGTTTAAAACTTGATTATTGGATGTTGTTTGGTTATTGATTGTTGGATATTGAATATTATTTACAATAGGCCCCCGCGGACAATAAAAATAACTCTGGCCCATGCCCAAATTTTTCTTAATCAAAGTGGCCACTCCAACCAACCCGCCTTTTTCCTCTACCCCTAAACGTAAAATTTCAAAACCTGACTTTTTCTGAAATTCTCCCCACTCCCAAGACTGCAAAAATTGTGAAAAATCTTGTCCGCCCACAAACCGATTCAATTGATTTTTACTTATTTCAACTAACTCCATGATTATTAATTATTAATTATTAATTGACTTCAGCGCCGCCTTTATCCTTTCGCCGGTGTCTTTTATTTTTGGATCAACGCTCTTTAGCGCGTCTCTGGCTTGCGGCATTGAATAACCCAGCGCCATTAGAGCGTCTATTTCTTCTCCACTGGCCATTGCTCCCTCCCTATAACCCTTGGTTTCGCGTCCGCCGGAAATAACTCCGATTTTTTCACGTAATTCTAATACTACCCGCTCAGCTGTCTTTTTGCCTATGCCTGATACTTTTATTAATAATCCGGAATCTCCCCTGGCTATGGATTCTTTTATATCGTCTATGCTTGCCGCCGCTAAAACTCCCAGGGCTGATTTGGGGCCAATACCGCTGATAGTCAACAAAAGCTCAAACATCTCTAATTGTTCCAAGCTTTTAAAACCGTATAGATCCAAAGCGTCTTCCCGCACATTTTGATAAGTATAAAGTTCTGTTTCATCTCCAATATTAATTTCGGAATAATGGGCATCATTAATAAAAACCTTATACCCGATATCGCGTATTTCAAGAATAATATAACCTTGGCCTTTATTGATAATTTTGCCTTTTAAATAAGAAATCATATTGATAAAATAACTAAATAATCAGCCCTAGTCTGATCCGCCTTGGACGAATAATTTTTAATTATTAATTTTAAATTATTAATTATTTACTCTTCTTCTCACTACGCTACACGGCAATATTTCTTTTTTCTCGCAATACTCTAAAATAACGATCCTCCCCTGCCCGCCATGCGCTTCAATAATTTTTTTTCCGGTTTCCGCGTCAGCCATGTCCTTGACCTTCATCTTTATTATATCATATATTGGAAAAACAATTTCAATCTGATCGCCCGCTTTTATACTGTTGTGTACTCGCACGTGAATAATCCCACCGGCCTGCTTTTTCTTTTTGCCGGCCAGCATGCCGGCGCCAAGCCTTATTACTTCGCCGCAAAATTCCCATTTACAGGCATTATGGGAATCTGCCAAATTCTGGTCTGCCCGGGCGCGAGCTAAAAATCCTGTCGTATAGCCACGATGAACCAGCTTTGTGTCTAATTCTTTATATAATTCATTAATTTCTTTTTTTACTGATTTGTCTTCACTTTTATTATTTATTAAATTAATAGCCTGGCGATAAATCCCGGTCACTACCGCCTGATAATATATGCTTTTGGCCCGTCCTTCTATTTTAAAACTGCTGATTCCGGCGGCTTTTAATTTGTCCAAATATTTAATCAAACATAAATCTTTAGAATTTAATATGTATGACCCATGTTTTTCTTCTACTATTTCAAGCTCGGCCTCCCCGTGGCCTTTAGCTGATATAAAAAATTCATTTTCTTTTGCTTGCTCCCGCTTTTTTCTCGTGTAAATCCACCGGCAAGGCTGAATGCAATCACCTAAATTAGCCGATCTGTCTTTATAATATTTTGACAAAAAACACCTGCCCGAATAAGCCATGCACATGGCGCCGTGCACGAAATATTCCAATTCAATTTCAGGGCACCGGCTTTTAATCTCTTTTATTTCTTTAAGCGTGACTTCGCGTCCTAAAATTATACGCTTTACCCCTCTCTTGCTCCAGAATTTAACAGCGCGCCAATTCGTGCAATTAGCTTGTGTGGACAGATGTATTCTGGCTTGCGGCCATACTTCTTTTACCGCCGACATTACTCCCGGATCAGACAATATAATGCCGTCCACGCCAATGGCTTTTAACGCTTTCATATGCCGGGGTAAATTATTTATATGCTTATTATGGGCAAAAATATTTAAAGTTATGTATATTTTTTTGCCTTGATTATGGCATAATTCAGCCGCCTTTTTTAAATCCTTAACATTAAAATTATTAACCCGCGTCCGCAGGGAATAATCCGGAATTCCTAAATATAGGGCGTCTGCCCCAAAAGCCAAAGCAGTTTTAGCTTTATTTATATTTCCGGCCGGTGATACTAATTCAATATTTTTTTTATTAATTTTCATACATTAAATCTAACAAATTAAGCTTAAAAAATCAAACAAAAATCCAACTCTAATCTGAGTTGAATTTTATTAAATATTTTTATTTATTCTAATTTTTTTAGCTGTTCAACACTTTTTTTATTTTCCCGACTATTTCCTCGGTAGTAAAATGCGCTTTAACCAAATAATCATCTGCACCCATATCCATAGCTTTCTTTATATCGTCTTCCTGACCCAAATTAGAAAGCATTATCACTGGAATATTAATCACGGATTTATTTTTACTATTACGAATCTGGCTCAAAATCTGGAATCCGTCAATCGCGGGTAAAATAATGTCCAATAAAACAATATCCGGCTTTATTTCTTCCAGTCCGGCCAGAGCTTCTTCGCCGTCAATCGCTTCATAAACCGTATAGCCTTCTTTGGTTAATTTTTTAGAGCATATTTCCCGCAAAAAAGCATCATCCTCAACCAATAAAACCTTTACGCCCAGCTTCCTGGCCTTGCCGTCTTCTTTCGGATTTAGAACATTTTTTTTGGTTTTGGATTCCGGCAGACTACCGCCATTGTCCAGACACTCCCTTACCGCGTTTAGAACGTCAAGTGGGCTGAATTCTGTTTTAATTAAATGGCCGACCGCTCCCAATTTTTTTGTTTTTTCAATTTCAACCGGCTGGCCGGAATTGGAAATAATTATAATCGGAATTTTATTTTCTTTTTCGTTCAATTCTTCCAGCACTTCATAACCGTCCATTTTAGGCATTACAATATCCAATAAAATTAAATCCGGCTTCCAATTATATACTTTTTTCACGCCAGCTTCGCCGTCCAGAGCTTTTTCCACCTCATAACCCTCTTTTGTCAGCTTGGCCGCCAATAATTCTATTAAAGATTCTTCATCTTCAATTATAAGAATCTTGGTTTTTTTATTTTTATTAAAATCCTGGTTTGTTGTATCGCTGTCCATATTTTTATTTATTTTAATAATTATATGACTAATTATTTATTTCTTTTTGTTTCCGCAAAGGCAAAGTGAAGACAAACTCAGTTCCCCTTCCTTCCTTGCTTTCAACAGAAATTTCTCCGCCATGCTTTTTTACGATATTTTTCGCGATAAACAGACCCAAGCCCGACCCCTCTGTCTGCATTCGCATCACATTTTCCGCCCGGAAAAATTTTGAAAATAATTTTGTCTTATCTTTTTCCGGAATGCCGACCCCGTTATCTTTTATTCTTACTTTTAAAAACTGTTCACCAGCCTCAAGCGCTATTTTTATCTTGCCGAATTCCGGAGTATACTTTACCGCGTTTTCCAATATATTCTGCAATACCAGGCCCATTTTTTGCTTATCCATATAAACAGACGGCGGCTTAACGGGTTTTTCAACTGTTAACTTAATAGATTTATCCTTTATTAAATTTTCTAAATTATCAATATGGAATTGCAATGTTTTTACAAAATCTTCTTTTTTAAAGCTATAGCCAAACCTGCCTTCTTCAATACGGGATACGTTCAACATGTCATTAACTAAACTAATTATCCTTTCATTGCTCTGGTAGCCTTTAAATAAAAGTTTCTGCTGCTCTTCGTTAAGCTTTCCCGTGTCGCCGTCAAGTATCATCTTAATAACCCATTTTATGGCGGATAGCGGTGTTCTTAGCTGATGGGCGGCAATAGAAATAAACTCTGACTTTAGCTTATCAATCATCTTTTCTCTAGTCAAGTTATAAAATATTTTCATTACCCCCAAATCTACGCCGGCATGATCTACTACCTTGGCAGTTATTACTTTATAGGTTAATTCCTGCCCGCTATATTCAATTATTATTTCTTCTTCGTTTGGATTATGCGATTTTAATTCCCGGCTGCTTTTTACTTGAAAATCCCGCTTAATGATCTTTTTAATATTAATCATGGAATAATTATCTTCTGCTGATACCTTTTTCCCTAGGTCGTCGTCGATAAAACCGAATATATCTTTAGCGGCCGGATTTATTAAATTGATTTTACTGAACTTGTCAATCACGATTATCGGATCAATAAAATTTGAAACAATCGCCGCGGTTTTATTGCGCTCCTCCTCGGTACTTTTTCTGGCATTTTTTAAATCCGAAAAAGCGCGCATTAAAGATTTTTCCGATTTTTCCAATTCTTTAATTTTGGCGTTTAATTGCCGGTTTACTTTTGTTATTATTTCATCGCGTTTTGCCAAAAGCTGCGCGTTCGAGCCCATCCTTTTAATTTCTCCGGCCCAGCCGGCTTTTTCCCTGTCTAATTGCTGGGAATGTTCAATTAACTTCTGTTCTCTTTTAAATAAATGTTTTGAAGTATACCCGGCTACAACCCCTAATATTAAATAAAAATTAGAGGTTGTAATAACTTTAATAAGGGCAAAAGTTGAATATCTTATTTCTATTAATTCTACAGTATTTAAAAAATCTCTATGGAATAGATAGCCGGCTACTAGATCAAAATATTCAATCACCACGGATAAATTAACCAAGGCTCCGGATAAAAGAGCGGTAATAACCGCTCCTTTTACGCCAAAAATTATTGAAGCGGAAATAATAGGCAAGAAAAAAAACAAACTAGCTGTCGGCTTATCTCCCAATAAATAAAGAACAATAGTAAAAATAATCAATTCAATTAAAATCTGCCATATTCCCAAATATTTTAATTTTATCCTTGATTCGTTTTTTTTAATCTCTGTTAAATAGTAATGTAAGTAAGAATTAATTATTAAAAAAATAATCAATAAAAAAGAAATGGAAAAAAAGGATGATTTAACCGTAAATAAGCTAAATAATGAATTGCCTAATATCCCTATCAATAAAACGGCCACCATATAAAACCAACGGGTGGTAATTATCCACTCGTTGATTTCCAGCTTGCGCTCGTAATTATAATCCATAGTAATATTATAACATAATTTAACTAAATTAAAAAATCCCGTTTAATGCGGAATCTTCAATGTGATACTTAGTAGCTGAAAGTGTTTCACTTTTATGCCAATATCAACCATTAGTTACTGTGTAAAGAAACTAACAACGGCTTAAAATACTATAAGCTTTTTATCCATTCCACTATTAGCCTAACTCCTGCTCCACTGGCGCCGTAGGGATTATAACCCCAAGGTTTTTCCACAAAAGCCGGGCCGGCAATATCGAGATGCACCCATTTATCTTTATTTTTTTTATCTATAAATTCATCAAGAAACAAAGCGGCCGTAATCGCGCCTCCCCATCTTCCGGATGAGATATTGCTGATATCAGCTACGTCGCTTTTAAGCAGTTCTGCTAAATATTTATTAAACGGTAATTCGGCTGTAAATTCTCCGCTTTTTCCTCCGGCAGCTATAATATTTTTTTTAAATTCATTATTATTCCCCATTACTCCTATGGTGTATTCCCCTAACGCGACAACGCAGGCGCCGGTTAGCGTCGCTAAATCAATAATATAATCCGGTTTTAATTCCTGGGCGTACACCAGGCAGTCGGCCAGCACCAGCCTGCCTTCGGCGTCAGTATTTTTTACCTCAATTGTTTTGCCGTTTTTAGCCGTTAATACGTCGTCCGGCTTATAGGCATGCCTGCCAATGGCGTTTTCTACCGCCCCGATTATGCCGTGCACTTCGCAGGGCAAATTAAGCCGGCTTACTGCCTGCATAATCCCAAGTACCGCACTGGCTCCGCCCTTATCGGACTTCATGGTCCGCATGCCTTCGCTCGGCTTAAGGCTTAAGCCGCCGGTATCATAAGTCACGCCTTTGCCGACTAAAATTATTTTTGCTTTAGGATTGTCTGGTTTGTGTTTAACATGAATTAATTGTGGCGGATAAGGACTGGCCTTACTAACTGCCAAAAACGCGCCCATACCCTCTTTTTCCAAATATTTTTCCCCATACACTATTATCTCCAATTTTTTATCTTTTACAAGTTCTTCGGCTATTTCAGTTAACTTTAAGGGCGTTATATCCGAGGGCGTCTGGTTGACAATATCGCGGGTATAATTAGTCGCCTCAGCTATAATACGGCCCTCGTCCAAGGCATTTTGCAATTTATTTACATCTTCAATTTTTCCCCCATAGGCCTCGGTGGATATAATTAATTTATTTAAAGAAAGTTTGTCTTTTTTGCTTTTATATTTATTAAAATTATAAGCGCCCAAAATTAAACCTTCCGTAATCGCCTTTACTCCTGTTTCAGGTAACTTATCATAATAAAGCCCCAGCTTAACTGATCTTACTTTTTTCTTTTTCAGCACTTGCACGCATAAAGCCGCGGCCTCTCTTAGGTCATTATGCTTTTCTGAAGCAATGCCGATATATAATTTCTTTTTGTGCGGTAAATATACTACCTCCCCGTCCCCTCCCTTAAAGCCTTGCTCGCCGAGTAGCGCTAAATCTTTCACCCATTTATGCTTTAACTTTTTACCTAGCACAAATACAACTTCTAAATCAGCTTTAATTTGACTTAATTTTTTATCAACGATTTGTATGTTCATAATAGTTATTATTAAACTTTAATTAACGTAATATTTTTTTGAATATTACTTGTTAGCACAAGTTTATTGTTATTATTTATATAAAAATCAATTTCACTTCTTACGCCAAATTTATTTTTTAAATAAATTCCAGGCTCAATTGTGTAACCTAAATTTTTTATTAATTGTTTTTGATTCTTTAGGCCTATCCCGGCTTCTTTACCGTGCGCCCCCTCTATACCCAAGGAATGACCGGTAGTGTGAAGAAAAAAATCGCCATACCCTTTGTCGTTTATATATATTCTTGCTATTTTATCGACCTCTTTTCCTGTAGGAATATTTCCTTTTATTAAATCATTTATAATATATTTAATTGTTTTATCTCTGGCTAATTTAACAATATTAAAAACTTTTATTATTTCATTCGGAATTTTTCTTCCGTAATAAGCCATCCAGGTAATGTCGGCATAAGGCGCGTTTTTTTCTTTAAGGCGCGCCCAAAGATCGATCATAATCAAAGAATCTAAAATTAAACGCCGGCAATATTG
>QMNH01000021.1 GCA_003647675.1 Candidatus Falkowiibacteriota bacterium
AAATCGAAATTATTTTATCACGGCCACTGGTTGTTTCGCAAAATCTATTTTTAAACATTCCCAGCTGGCTTTTTCGGCGGGGATAACCATCAAACATAAATCCATTTTTAGTATCGGCCATAAGCAATCTTTTGTCAATAACCTGTTTGATAATTTTGTCCGGCACTAATTCTCCTTTTGCCATTTTTTCGCTTATTTTTTTTCCGATTTCCGTATTATTTGCCTGCTCCCGCCTTAAAAGTTCACCCGGAGAAATAACCGGCAAACCAATTTTTAAACTTAATAGTTTTGCCTGAGTCCCTTTGCCCGAGCCCGGCGGGCCGAAAAAAATAATAATTATCTTTTGATTTTTCATAAAAATACCTTTAGAACTAATTATCTTTAACTAAAATAGTAACTATCCGCGAAATATTAAAAACACGATATATAATATATAAATACCAATTAATGCTATTCCCTCTCCTCTGCCTAAAATATTTTTTTTACCAATAAAAATTAATAATAAAAGCAGCACTGTTATTGTAAATAAAATAATAAAATCAATATTTAAACAAGACGTAAAAGAAATCGGCTTAATTACCGCGCTTAAACCTAAAACCCAGAACAAATTAAATATATTTGAGCCGATTACGTTACCGACCGCTATGTCGGTCTTTCCTTTGCGGGCAGCCGCCGCCGAAGCGGCTAATTCGGGAAGCGACGTTCCAATTGCCACGATCGTTAGGGCGATAAAAGTTTGGGAAATATTAAAATACTCCGCAAAACCAATAGCTCCGTTAACAATAAAGTGGCCACCGGCACCTAGTCCCACTAAACCGGCTAAAACCATAAATACCGCGACTCCCATCGTCTGCTCCCCAGGCTCCTCTTTAAGCTCGCCCACAGTTTTTTGGAAAATATTTTCTTTTTCCCGGCTGATACCGAAAGTATAGACTATAAATATTATAAAAAATAAAATTAAAATTAAACCATCTATCCTAGTTAAACTGTCAGGTGAAGCTTTATCAATAATTATATCATTTGATAAAAAAACAACTGCCAATATTCCAAGCAGCGAAAAAGGAATTTCTTTATTAATTGTAGTTTTTTTAACAACCAAAGGGGCTACTATCGCCGAAACGCCCAAAATAAGCAGGGTGTTTGATATATTGGAGCCGACAATATTGCCCAGAGCAATGCCGGAACTGCCTTTTATGCTTGCTAAGACGCTTACGACTAATTCTGGCGCCGAAGTGCCGAAAGCAACAACAGTCAATCCAATAAAAAAAGCAGAGACGCCGAATCTTTTGGCAATAGACGAGGAGCCGTCTACCATGATATCAGCGCCTTTAATTAAAAATACAAAACCAATAACAAATAAAATTATATCTATAAGCATATTTCGTTATTATCCGTCAGTGCCGGTTCACTTTAAAAGCTCCCTGTTAAAACTTTTGCTCGCGGCCTTTTTGGAAAAATCTGCCGGAACTACTTTGCCTGATTTATTCATTTCTTTTGCTCCAATCCCGCCGGCAACTGCCGCGGCACCAACCATGTCAGCCGCTGAAGCCCTGGGCGTCTTTCTGCCCCGAAAATCACCGGTTGAAACCGCCTCGTTTGATAAAGCCGCTATACCGTATTCCATATTTTTTGCGTTTATTCTTTCACTAGTTTCTCCTTCTATATCTCTCTTGATCGCATTTTTTGCGTTGCGGCGATCACGAAATCTGTCCACAACCCCCTCCTCATCTTCCCGACTCATAACAGACATTAGAACATTTCTTTCTTTTCTCTTTCTATCTTGTTTTTCCTGTGCTTTTATTTCTTTCCAAGTCGGGCCCTCCGCGGGTGGGTCATAATAATGATAAGTAGCGGCTCGGGCAATCGTACCCGCGTCGCTGTATCTCATACCATGCTCACGGACCAATTTCTTTTTTATCTGCTGGCCGGACAAACCCTTAAAATCGGATTTTTTTATCATGCTGGCGACCATCTTTTTGGCCTCGCCTCTGTCAATAACCTCTCCGCCTTTGGTTTTAAAATTCGCTTGGCCGGTTTTTTGCATTAACTTATTCCAACGCACATCACTGACTTTTTTATTAAAGCCGATCGAATCTTTTATCCGCGTATTTTTGGCATGCTTTTGGTAATTGTAGCCCTGAAATAAAGGCGGCTTGCCTCTGGCTTGCGAAACTGTAATTTTTTTTCCTGAAACAAAATCAATAATTCCCATAAACAAAATGTCAGACGTGAAACGTCCGGAATCCGGACGTTTCACGTCTAGAGTACAATTATTTTATTTCTTTTAAAATATTTAAAATTTCTTTTCTTCTTTCGTATTGCGCGCCTTCCAAGCCGGCTTTTTTCAATTTTTTTTCCATATTTGTCAAGCTAATACCCCCAGCTACCATGCCGGCTAATAAATCCCTTAATTCTTCTCCCTCCAACTGCTCAACTTTATCCTTAACATTTAATCTAACCGAGCGATAAAACCTGCTCCCGGGAACATCTTGGATCTGGGATTTATAAATCTTTTTTCCGCCCGTAATTGAACCAACTATTGTATCAAAAATTCCCATATTTACGCCTCTTTAGATATATTATCATCTTTTGTCTTTATTTGCTCCAAAAGAGTTATTATCTCTTTTCTCCTCTGCCACTGCCTATCTTTTATCCCGTCATTTATCATCTGTTTTTCGGCTTGGGTTATTGACTTGCCTCCTTCAAATAAATTCTTTAAATATTCAACTAAATCGGCCTCACTTAAAGTAATTTTTTCTCCATCTTTTTCAATTCCCACTTCTCTTGTTAAATCACTTGACTTTATTTTTTTTTGAATATTTTGCTTAAATAATTTATACATAATTTGGAAAATAGATTAATTATTAATTATTAATTGTTTATTTATATCTTAAAGCCTCTAAAACATTAATTTTCGCCGCTCTTTGCGCCGGATAAAACCCGGTTATGAAACCGACAAAAGTGGAAAAGCTTATTATTAGAAATATAAACCAAAAAGGAGTATAAAATAAATCAATTTTTTCCCCGCCCAAAGCTCCGGCTAAAATATTTATCGCGTAATTAAAAATTCTACCCCCTAAAAGGCCCAAAATAATACCGCCCAATCCGCCCATAAACCCAATCACTACCGATTCAGCTAAAAACATATTCCAAATATCCAAACTGGTCGCCCCCAGCGCTTTCATAATGCCGATTTCCTGCGTGCGTTCCAAGAGCGCGATTGTCATGGTGTTAAACATGCCGATCGCCGATACAGCCAGAGCGACAATTCCGAAACAGGCAAGAATAATCTGCACTATTTTAAAAATTTGGTTTGCCTGCTCAATAATATCAGACAGAGCGCTTACTAAAAAGCCCTGTTCTATAATCGCTTCCCTGGTAATATCTAAATTTTCTTCCCGGTCAACTTTTACTTTAATTTTACTAAATTTTACTTCCTCCAATTCTTCGCTGTTGGCAAAAGGCAAATAGACATAATTTGAACTCTCTTCTTCAATAATACCAATAATTTTATATTCTTTTTCCGGAACGACAAAATCCCTTACGATATCTTCTCCTCCGGAATCCTTTTCGGTAAAAAAAGTAAAAGCTATAGCCTCATTAAACGCTTCGTCTTCATTTAAAGCAAAAAGTTTTAGTGCCGAAGAGGTAATAATAATTTTATTCACGTCGCTTATGTTATCTGAAAAAAACTCGCCTTTTTTAAGCAAAGTTCCGTCTAATTGAAAATAATCCCTCTTCACGAAATTAGCGGCCAGTTCGGAAGAAATATTATCCAGGCTGATTTGCGCTTGTAACGAAATTAACGGGCTTATTTTTTCTACGCCCGGTATGCTTTTTATTTTTTTTGCTGATTCATCGTCTAGCTGTAAAGTAGCGACATCGCCGGTAGTAACATCCAGGCTTAACAAAGCCTCCGAAGTTGTGATTTTATTTAATATCAATTCCTGCAGGCCGTACCCAAGCGAAACCAAAAAAAGAATAGCCCCGATACCGACGCTAATGCCTAAAATAGTCAAAAGCGTACGGGATCTGTTTGTGCGAAACATCCTAGTGGCTAATCTAAAAATATCAATTACTAACATATTTAATATATTAATTATCTTTTAAGACATCTGATTTTAACTCTTCTTCCCTTCTTTGCGATGTTCGTATTGCCTCTTGCAAAGAAGGAGCACTAAGGACTTTTTCGGTAATTTTTTGGCCATTTTCTTCTTTATTTGATTCATTTTCTTTTTCTTCCATTTCCTCCTCTTTCGTCTTGCCGCCTCCATTTTCTTTCTTCCGGGCTTCTTCTTCTATTTGTTTTAAAATTTCAGTATTGATTGATTTTGTTTCTTCTTTATTTTGTTTTGCGAAAGGATCAAGCATCTGTACTATTCCAAAACCTAATATTAATATTAATTCAAGCTCTTCGGATATAGCTTTTGCCGTCTTACTGTTAAGGCCTACGCCACCTTCTTTAAACGGTTTATCTAAAAAATTATAAAGTCTGGATTTCTGTATTGTAGCTGTTAAACGATCTTGAACAACGTGTTTCAATCTGTTTATCTGCGCCTCGACTAAATGTGAATAATATTCATTATAGCAAGTTTTAAGCAAATACAGCGTTACTTTTTCCGCTTTTTCTTCGTTTGTTATTTTTATATGTTTTCCGTCCAGACCTTTTTTCTGCCTGGATTCCTGATAAGTAAAAAACGCGGTGCGAATCACCCGATGAACCCGCCGCAATATTTTTTTAGCGGTTCTCTTGTCAAATCCTACTCCTCCTTCGGCTGAAGCCCTATTTAGGGTATCATAAAACTCATCTTTTGAAATTGTGCCAAGCAATCTTCTTTGGATTACGTCTTCAAACATTCTAGTTTCTTCCATGTTCCGGCTGGTTATAAAATGATGAGCAAATACCTTTGCTTTGTAAGGCATAATTAAAATATTAATCTGCTCTGGGGATAATCCGTGGTAGGCGCGCATTAAATCATTGATTTCAGCGGTTGGTGATTTTGACGCCAATTCTTCATTTTCTTTCTTGCCCTTATGTTTTTCCCGATTAACCACTTCTCTGGTGATAAGGCCGTCTTTCATGTATATGATCCTGTCCCCATAATCCAAATATTCAGGATTATGCGTAACCAAAACAATGGTTTTTTTCTCTTCCTTGTTTAATTTTTCCAAAATATCCAAAACATTTTGAGCCGACACCGAATCTAAATTTCCCACCGGCTCATCAGCTAAAATTATCTGCGGATTATTTATGATAGCTCGGGCAATGCCGATTCTTTGCTGCTGTCCTCCCGATAATTCAGTCGGAATTTTTCTTGCTTGTTCCAATATTCCAAATCTTTTAAGCAATTCTTTCCCCCATTGCTCCCTTTTATATTTTCTTACATTAACAAAAACCTGCGGCAAGGCCACGTTGTCCAGTACGGTTAAACTGTTGATTAAATTATAAGACTGATAAATCATCCCTACTTGAGCGCGATGATACATGGCAAATTCATTTTTATTAAGAGCGGTTAAATCCCTGTCCAAAGCAAAAATACTGCCGTCATTCGGAAGTTCTAATCCGGCAATTACGTTAAGCAAAGTGGATTTACCACAGCCCGAAGGGCCGAAAATAATAACGAATTCCTCGGGATAAATGTTTATGCTAATATTGACCAGCGCTCGGCATTCGTTTTCTTTTCCCTTATTATAAACAAAATTTATATTTTTAGCACTAATTATCGGCTTCATTATAACAATACATTTAAATAATTATACACTTATATTATAACATTATTTACTAAAAAATAAAAACCGGGATAAACCCGATTTTTATCTATATGTTCATTCTTTGAAAAACCTACATATTTAAAATTAAAAAAATTACATCCCTTCGTATTCGCGCATAGTTAATTGGGATTCTATTTGTTTTACAGTTTCTATTACCACGGCGACCACGATAAGCAAACTGGTTCCGCCAATTGCCAAGGACTGTATGCCGGTAAAATAGCGCATAATTAAAGGCAATATGGCGATTATTCCTAAAAATAATGCTCCGACAAAAATAATTTTATGCGTAGTATTGGCTAAATACTGGCTTGTATGTTTTCCCGGCCTGATTCCGGGGATAAAACCGCCTTGTTTTTGCAGATTTTCCGCGATTTGATCCGGATGAAAAATAACCTCGGTATAAAAATAAGTAAAAGCAAAAACTAAAACAAAATACATAATTCCATAAAATAACTGATTTTGAAAAGCCACGATAACCCATTCCGCGGCGCTGGCTATCCAAGACGTGCGAGCCTGAATAAAAAACTGGGCAATCATAGAAGGAAATAGAACAACGGAAATAGCAAAAATTATCGGAATCACTCCGGCCATGTTTACTCTTAACGGCAAATGCGTACTCGTACCGCCGTACATGCGGTTGCCTCTTATTTGTTTGGCATATTGAACCGGAACATTTCTTTGTCCTTCAGTTATTATTACCACACCGACAACAGTTACTAGAGCAATAGCAATAAATCCAAGCATTATGAACAGCTGTGAAGGATCAAAAGTAACAATTACCTGCTGAATAGCCTGAGGCAAACTAGCCACTATACCGGCGAAAATCAATAAAGATATGCCGTTGCCAATATTTTTTTCCGATATTAATTCGCCAATCCACATTAAAAACATCGTACCGGCAGATATCACGACCACCATGCCCAACAAATCTAGAGCGCCAATATCGCCTAGAATAGCCGTGGAAGAACGCCTTAATAATGTTATCATGCCAAAAGCCTGCATTGCCGCCAAAGGTACGGTTAACCATCTGGTCCACATATTTATTTTTTGCCGCCCGGATTCTTCTTTTTGCATTTCCTCCAATTTCGGCACAATCATGGCCAGCAGCTGAAATATAATTGAGGAAGTAATATAAGGAGCCACCCCCATCATAACTACTGAAAAATTTTGCATGCTGCCTCCGGAAAAAACATTTAAAAGCCCCAAAATCTGATTGCCGGAAAAAATATCTTTTAAAGCCTCGGTATTAACTCCGGGCACGGGAATATGAGCCGCGAAACGAAAAATCACCAGCATACCTAAGACAAACAGGATATTTTTCCTTAAATCTTTGGCTTTCCAAATTTGAATAAGCTTATCAAACATTTTTACTTAATTTAATTCTTCTTATTATTGTCTTTTTTTTCACTTTTACCTGTTTTGTTAATTTGTTTTTTAACAGATTCACTCATTAAAACATTGTTAAACTGCAAATTATTTTCTTTTAATTTGCCGGTTCCCAATATCTTTACTTTTAGCTTAATATTATCAATTAACCCTTTTTTAAGCAAAGTCTGGGGATTCACAATGTCTTTTCCTTTAAAATGTTTATTTATTTCTATTAAATTAACAATTTGAGACTTGGGTTTTAAAGACGTAAAACCGCGCTTCTTCGGAGTCCGCAAAAGCACCTGTTTCATTCCGAGTCTTTTTAGGTTACTTACGCCACTGCGAGCTTTTTGCCCTTTCAATCCTTTTCCGCAGTAAGTACCCTGACCGGCGGCATTGCCGCGGCCAATACGTTTCCGTTTTTTAACCGCGCCTTTTTTTGATTTTATATTATTAATTGATAACACCATATAAATTTAATAATTTATAATTAGCTATTGTCTTTTTTGGATTTATTTTTTTCATTTTTCTCCGTTTGAATATTTCCGGACTGTCTGTCTTTTCGAGGCTTGTCATTATTTTTTAAATTCTTTTTTTCCTTCAATTCAACTTTCTTTAAATTATTCAAAGCCGCTATTGTGCATTTAGCAACATTAACATTATTGTTCGTCCCTAATATTTTACTGGTAATATTTTTTATACCGGTTAAGTCCAAAACAATCCGCACGGCCCCGCCGGCAATCACGCCCTTGCCGCGCCGAGCCGGTTTTAACAATATTTTGGCCGCGCCTAATTTCTGGTAAATAGAATGGGGTATGGTATCGTTAACAATTGGCACTTCAATAAAATTTTTCTTTGCCTTATTAACGGCTTTAGTAACCGCCATGGTCACGTCAGCGCCCTTATCAAGTCCAACTGCCACCTTCCCTTTTTTATTTCCAATTGCCACGCAAGCGCGAAAACGCATTCTTTTTCCGCCGGCCATTACCCGTGTTACCCTTGCTATGTCAACAATTCGCTGGTCAAATTCACTATCCGGCCTTCCCTTTCTTCCCGGCCGCCTACTCCTTGTTCTTTCCTGTCTCTTTTTCTGCGCGTATACACTGCCACCCTTCCCAGCTTTTTCATCAACAGGTTTTTTCGGACCGTTGCCGGCCTCTTTTTTAACCATATTATTTTTTTTATTTTTTTCTTCTGTCATATAAAATTTAATAATTTTTAAAACTTTAATCCGCCTTTTCTCATCCCTTCGGCCGCGGCTTTAACCCGGCCATGATATTTATAGCCTCCGCGGTCAAAGACAATCTTTTCTATTTTTTTCTTCTTAGCTTTTTCGGCCATCAGCCCTCCTAAAGCTAAGGCTAATTGTGTCTTATCGCTTTTACTTTCTTTTAACTCTTTAGTATAAGCGCTTATTAATGTTTTTCCCTCGCTATCATCAATTAATTGCAAATACATCTCTTTGCTCGATCGAAACACGCTTAAGCGCGGGCAATCTTTAGTCCCGGATATTTTTGCCCTGATTTTCTTTTTCTTTCTGTCTAATTTATATTTTTTTTCTTTTTCTTTATTCATAAATCTTTAGGCTTATCTGTTTAAATTAAATTACGTTTAAACATGCAAATCCTAATTCTTAAATCGTAAATTTTAAATCTAAAATTATATTATTCGCCCTTAGCGGCGGTTTTTCCTTCTTTGCGTCTTATAATTTCATCTTGATATTTAATGCCTTTGCCTTTATAGGGTTCCGGCTTCTTGACTTTTCTTATTTGAGCCGCTATTTCTCCGACCTGCTGCTTGCTGATTCCGCTAATTGTAATAATATTGCCTTCAATCTCGGCATTTATGCCCTCGGGTAAAGTTATACTAACCGGATGAGAATAGCCCACATTTAAAATCAATTCCTTGCCGCTTAAGCTTACCCGATAGCCAACGCCGACTACTTCCAGCTTTTTTTCAAAATCCTGGTTAACTCCTTGAACCATATTATTAATCAAACTTCTAAAAAGCCCCCATAAAGCCCTTTCTTTCTTGTTTTTTGCGTCTTTCACGCTAACTATTATCTCTTCTTCTTTTATGTCAATATTCACAAGTTTATGAATTTTTTCTTTAAGCTCTCCTTTTGGGCCTTTCACAATAATAAAATCACCCTCAATTTTTGCTTGAGTTTCAGCCGGCAATTTAATTGGCAATTTTCCTAATCTTGACATAAATACATAATTCAAATCCTCAAATATATTCAAATGCTTCAAATTAATATTAATTAATCGTTAATTCGCATAATAATCATTCGAGGCATTCGGATATAATTCGCCTAGGCTTCGCCAGGTCTCGCGAAGCGTAGATAAATTTGGATTATATTATATTAATAAATTTCACAAATCACTTCTCCACCCAGCTTTTTTTTCCTTGCTTCTTTATTAGTCATTACTCCTCTGGAAGTTGAAATAATAGCAAACCCTAAATTATTTAATACTTTTGGCAAATTGTCCTTATCGGCGTAAATCCGAAGTCCAGGCTTGCTAATTCTTTTTAAATTAGCGATTGCGGGACGTCCGCTTTTTTTATACTTCAATAATATTTTTATTTCGTCAAAAGTAAAACTTTTATTTTTCTTAATTTTGCTCTTTGCTACTTCAACATCTAAAACAAGGCCTTTTTCCTTAAATATTTTCGCAATCTCATATTTAATTTTGCTCATAGGTAAAACCACTTCCTGCTTTCCCGCAGCTGAAGCGTTTCTGATTCTTGTTAACATGTCAGCGATTGGATCAGTCATACAATTTAAAATTTATAATTTTAGATTTAAAATTTGTTTTATTTTTATTCTTACAATTTTTAATAAAACATTATTATTTACCTAATTCGCATAATTCGTAGATTCGCATTATATTTTACCATGAAGACTTGGTAATCCCTGGTAAATCGCCGTTTTCGGCAAGTTCACGGAAACAAATCCGGCATAAATTAAAATCACGCATATAGCCACGGTTCCGGCCACAGCGCCAACAGCGCCGGATTGTCCGTGTTTTAAATTTAGGTGTTCTTTTTGCTTTTGCGATTAATGCTTTTCTTGCCATATATATTTTTATCACTCAAATCCACGAATGAATTCAAATCTACAAATAATATTTCAAATCTGTAAATTTGGATTTCATTTGTAGATTAGAGTGCTTATTCTTTCTTAAAGGGAAAACCCATTAGCCGGAATAATTCCAGACCTTCTTCTTTTTTCTTTGTGCTGGTTGTTAAACTTACTTCCAGGCCGAATATATTCTCAACTTCATCCGCCTTAATTTCCGGAAAAGCCAGGTGCTCTTTAAAGCCGACGGATAAATTTCCCTGTTTATCAACTGATTTTTCCGTAATACCACGAAAATCCCGCACTCGAGGAAAAGAAATATTAATTAATTTTTCAATAAAATCATACATTCTGTCCCCTCGCA
>QMNH01000022.1 GCA_003647675.1 Candidatus Falkowiibacteriota bacterium
CGGGCTGTTATCACTTGCCTTTGGGAAAGAAAATTTTACTTATTTTTCTTGCCTTTATTAAATTTTGCTTTAAATTCAAAACTGTTATTTTTTTGTTTAGCTGTCCAGCTCATTATTTGACCTTTTTCTTGACCGCTAATATTGCCCATTTTTTTCATCATATTAGTAAGATGCGCTATACAACTGACATATTGCCCATGATTTTTATAGTTACCCGGTGAACCACAGCTGTATTCTTCCTTGTCGTCACCGGAACAATTACAGGGCGTGTTGCAGTTTTTACAAGTACATTCACATTTACATGTGCATTCACAATCGCATTTGTCATCATCCGAACAGCCTTCATCAACCGTGCCGTCGCAGTCATTGTCTATATCGTCGCAAATTTCGTCCGCGCCCGGATGAATAGTTGCGTTATCGTCGTTACAATCAGTATTATCACTTACGTAGTCAGTTGGAGCGGAACAGGAACTGGTGGCAGCCGAGCTGTCTCCGTAGCCATCATTATCAAAATCAAAGTAATAACGTTTTCTTAAACCTTCGTCAATAGTGCCGTCACAGTCGTTATCAATAAAATCGCAAATTTCCGCAGCCCCCGGATTAATGTCTGCATCGGTATCATCACAGTCGCTACTATTGTCCACATATCCGCTAGGCTGGGTTTTTGCTTCAACCGAAGAGTTAGCATTGCCGTAACTGTCGGCATCCGCGTCGCGGTACCAAATTTTCATGCTATTGCAATCCTCGTCTACGGTACCGTCGCAGTCATTATCAAGTCCGTCGCAGATTTCCGCGGCTCTCGGATAACAAACCGCGCTGTTATCGTTGCAGTCGTTATCGTTTTCCGAAAATCCGTCCGGTAAAGCGCACCAAACCGTGGTAGTGGCATCTGAACCATAGCCGTCGCCGTCCGCGTCAATATAATAAGTTGAAGTAGCCAAGCCTTCGTTCACGGTGCCGTCGCAGTTATTGTCCAGTCCGTCACAAATCTCCGAAGCGCCCGGATTTATATCGGCGTTAGAATCATTGCAGTCATTACTGGTAGACGCGTAATTCAGGGGAGCGGCGCAAGCCAGGATGATCGGCGAAGTAGTACCGTAACCATCGCCGTCGGCGTCAAAATAAAAAGTGGAAGTAGCCAAATCTTCGTCAATTGCCCCGCTGCAATTATTGTCTATGCCGTCGCAAATTTCGTCCGCGTCCGGGTTAATAGAAGCATCGGCGTCATCGCAGTCCTCGCTGTTTTCCACATAACCATCCGGCATAGAACAGGCTTCTACGCTGTTAGCCGGATCTCCATAGTCATCGCTGTCCGCGTCAAGATAATATGACGAACTAACGCATTCTCTCATTGCCGCCGGATCAGCTTTAACAGCCAAAATCGTACCTGCCCCCACAAGCACAGAAATAATAAAAATTGTAACATTTAAATATAATGTTTTGTTTTTCATAAAAAGTTTAATTATTAATAATAATTTAGGAAATATGTAAAATATTATACTACAATAATATACACTTCTAACGCAATTATGTTACATGAAATTTGCAACTAAATAATTAACTAATTTTAGCTATTATTTTTAACTATTTTTCTCCCTTTTTAAATCTACATAAAAATTCAAATTATTTTTACTTTACAAAAAACTCAATTTATAGCATTACTACAAAATAAATATGCTTAAAATAACAAAAAAATAGCATTAATATGCTATTTTATAAAATAATTTTATTCTAAATCCTGTTCACCACTTCTTGTAGATCTTAATAAATTTTCTAATATACAGCTTTATTTTTTTATATTTAAAAATAAATAAAGTTAATAATAAAACTCCGACTATAAACTGTGCTATAACCGGTAATTCCGAGCCATAAGCGAAAATAAAAGAAAAAATACTTGTACCTATAATAGTCGCAACCAGAAACGGCCCCCAATGCATTTTAGTAAATAATCCAATCGCGTAGCTAATTATATCAACCGGCAAAACAACACGAGCTAAAATCAAAAGCCAAAATAAATTCTTTTTTGGTAAGTCTTTTCTATATTCATCAATGTCGCATTTGTCGATAAATTTACAAACTAATTTTTGGCCAAAGCGGCGAGCTATAAAAAAAGCCAGCAAAGAGCCGCCTGACCAACCAATAATAGTATAGATAGCCGCTAAATTCGGACCCCATAACGATACTGCCACCGGCAAAAGCGGTAAAGTACTAACTGCCGCGAATAAAACACCAATTGCCACTATGCTCGCGTACGTTAGCTTGCCGGCTAAACCATTTATTAACGCTATATCACCCAGTACTCCCGAATATTTATTTGATAAAAATGAAGCCAAAATAAAAAGTGCAACTAAAACAATTACTATATTTACTTCTTTTCTTTTAAATATTTTTCTAAACATTTTTTTATTTTTTATTCAAATAGTTAGTGTGTAAATAATATTTTCTCTTCTTTTCACTAAACTTTTCGATTGCATAACGAAGCATAACTCTCGGCATGTCCTTATAATATTTTTTTAAAAATTCTTCTTCGACTTTAAGGTCTCTCTTGCCTACTTCCCTGAGCATCCAGCCAACCGCTTTATGAATTAAATCATGAGAATCGTTCAATAAAATTTCAGAAATTTTTAAAGTATCTTTAAAATCATTATTTCTGATAAACGCGTAAGTGGCGACAATCGCGATCCGCCTCTCCCATAAACTGCCGGATCCGGCCAGTTCATATAATATTTTTCTTGGTTTATCCAAAAAATAATCTCCGGCTATTTTCGGCGCGGTTAAATCAACCAAGTCCCAATTATTTATATTTTTGGAATTTTTTAAATAAAAATCAAAAATACTTTGCTTGTTTTTAGTGTCGGCTTTCACGTATTTATCAACAAGTATAAGCAAGGCTGTGAAACGATATCCATGAATCTTTGAATTTAATAAAACCTGCAATTCTTTTAATTTTAAATCCGGATATTTTTTTGCGACCTGCCTCTGCGTGGACACTTTTATGCCCAAAAATATATCGCCCTGGCCGTATTCGCCCGGGCCGGTTTTAAAAAAACGCCGCAGTATTTCAGCCTGGGTTTTATCGGCAAGATTATTCAATTCTTTTTTAAGCGCGCCTACTTTATCCATATAAAATATTTTTAAATTTTAAAATACACTGGCAAAAATGTCAGTGTTTTTTATTTTTATTTTTTTATTTACGGACTGGTGCTAGGTTATATATTTTACAAGCCAAATTAATATTATTCCCGCTAAAAAAGAAAAAAAATGGATTAAATTTTCTTTTAAGTTATCCCGGTGCTTTACTTCCGGAATTAAATCAGAGCTGGCTATATAAATAAAATTACCGGCCGCGAAAGGCAGTAAATAAATTATATTTATTTTAAATGACACAAAATAAACAAATAAACCGCCGAGTAAAAATGTCAAAGCCGATATAAAATTGAATAAAAGCGCTTTTTTCTTTTCCCAGCCGCCGTGAATCAGTATGCCGAAATCACCCAGCTCCTGGGGAATTTCATGGGAAGCGGCCACAAACCAGGTCACTATGCCCAGTCTAATATCCACCATAAAAGCCGAGCCGATAGCCAAACCGCCGATAAAATTGTGGATGCCGTCGGCTATCAGAATCAAATAAGTAACCGGATGCTTATGCTCCGAAACCATCCGATGGCAATGATGCCAATGAATAAACTGCTCCAAAAGAAAAAACAAAGAAAAGCCGATAATCACCCAGATAAAAATCCAGGTATTGGGTCCGGCTCGTTCAACCGCTTCCGGTATCATGTGAAGTAAAGCGCCGGCAATCAAAGCTCCAGCCGAAAACGCGACTAAAGGAAAAATAATCTTTTTTAAAAGTTTTTCATTTAAATACAGGGTCACCACGCCGACTAAAGCAATCAAGCTCATGGCCAGACTGGAGCCTATTATCCAAAATAATACATTCATCCGCTTTTATTTAAATTCATATTTCGTAAAAAAAGGCTTTTTTTTCTTTTTTAAATTTTTTGCTTTTTCTATGGAAAAGATTTTGATTCCGGGAAAGCCAGGCAAATTTTCCTTTCACGTCAGGCAATTCAATAACTTTTTTAGGAGTTAAAGTTCGGAAATTGAATCCGGTGCTTACAATCTGCGTGCCGGGCCGGCATTCAAATTTTAATTTAGCGCCAATGCCCTCCATCTTATCCGGATATAAGTGGCTATAGATAAAGTCAACTTCTTTGATGTTTACGCGGTGAATAGGCTGGCGAATCACTTTAATTCTTGTCTGCCTGACAAAAGCCTGAGTTTTCGCGACTAAATAAGGAAATAAATCAGACTCTACCGCGACCAATACCGCATCCGGATATTTTTTCTCTAAAGCTAGAAAAAATCCCGACCGGCCGGAGCTAAAAGCGAACATTTTCGGATTTGATTGCGGAATTTCCAGTTCGCTTAAAATCTGCTCAACCACCCAGGGGCGGGACGGAATAAAAGGAACAAAGCCGCGTAAAAGTATATCAAAAAGAAATATTACAATAATATAGCCTAAACCGATTAATATTAAATATGTAATTATATTTATTGCCATAAAACAGATTATTTTTAAATATTAGACTTATATATATTTTACCAATTTATTCTTTTTTTGGCCAATTCATTTATTTTTGCTCAATTGTCTGCATATGCCGTTCATTAGTGCTAGCGCGCTTTTCGTATAAACCAAAAATATCATTTATATATAAAACATAAATAATTAAATATACCAGCATTAATATAAAAAATGATTTTTATTGATAAAATTTAATTAATAATGTATAATAAAGCTAAGCTATAAATATTATTTGTACTTTATTTGATTTAATAATAGCTAAAAAATTAATTATTACACTAACCATATGCCTGAAAATAAAAAAACCATATTAGTTATTGAAGATGACGAACAAATTTTAACTGCTATGACTGCTGGCTTATCTCATAGAAATTTTAATGTCGTTGGCGCTAAAACCGGAGAAGAGGGTCTAAAAATTATCGAAGGATTAAGACCGAATTTACTGCTTTTAGATTTAATGCTGCCCGGAATGTCAGGGGAGGATGTCCTGACTATTATGCATCAAAAAAAATTAACCGAAGAAATACCGGTTATAATTCTTAGCAATAAAATGGACGGAATAAACATTAAAAAATGTATTCATGAATTAGGAGCAAAAGACTATCTGCTTAAAGTTAATTTCTCATTTGAAACCTTTGTGAAACAGGTAGATAAATTACTAAATAAACAACTATAGCAATATTTATTAAAATAACCGACAGTTTCATCTAATATCTTTAAATAAAATTCCGCTGGAAAACAACCGGCGGTTTTTTATTAATTTCAACTTGCTCAAAGAAAGGCTTTTATGCATGTCATACTATGTGTTCGGGGTAGCGCCGACAACCAAAAAAAATATTCTTATTCACATGTACCCCATCATTCTTTGCTGAATCCATTTTTGGCCGCGGGCGTGTTTTTGCCAATTTTCCCTGGCTCTATTGATTGACCTTTCCGGATCAATGGTTTCCTTACGTCAGGAACACGTCTGGGGATAACCCCTTTTTACTTAATATTTAAACATTTATAAATATCAAAAATAGTTTTCTCTACCCATGCGTCATTCTCTTTAAACGGAATTATATTAACCGCGGCAATCTATCTCCAATATCTTCTCAACATTAAACACCCTATCCTCGCCGCGCGTGAGGCAGTGTGCTTTTAGCCCAAGAAATTCATAACCCTTAAATTCCATTTTTCCAATCCGCTTCGGTATGATTTCTCTAGCTGATTTTTCGTCTTTGCCTTTCAAATAAGCTATCTTGATTGTTTTATTGTTTTTTATCGCCTCCTTTATTATTTTAATTCTACTCTCTATCGGCAATAAATCTGAAGCCTTTTTATATTGAAGGCCGGTAATAAATTTAACAACATTCCAGTCCATTCTAATATGTCCTTTTTTAATCTCCTTTTTTAACACTATCCCCTCAAAACTGGTACAGCGGGAAAGGGCAACGTAAAGCTGGCCGTGGGCGAAAGTGCCGCGAGTTAAATCAATAACAACTTTATCAAAAGTTTTGCCTTGGCTTTTATGAATGGTAATGGCAAAAGCAACCCGGATCGGATATTGAATGAATGAGCCGACTGTTTTGGAGCCAATTTGTCCATTCTGAAGCTTATACTCAAACATATCCCATTTATTCGGATAAACTGCCGCGGTTTTTTTATTATCTAATTTAACTATTACTCCGTCATAGCCGTCTTTCTCTTTTTCAATATTAATAACTTTGCCAACCGTGCCGTTTACCCAGCGTCCGGATGGATCGTTATTCAGCAGCATTACCTGCGCCCCGGCCTTAAGAGACAAAATATCCGGCGCCGGCAGACTGGAATGTTCAAATTTACCCTCAGTCTTTGCCTTATTTTTCCAAACCAAGCCTGGCAATTCCATGAGCTCACGTTCATTAATTAAATCAGCCAAAGCATTAATTGCTACCAGGCAGATATAAAATTCCCCTTTAGCGGGTTTGAAATCCGGAATCAAGCGTTGATTCAACGCGGTAATATTATCGGGAGTGGCGCTGTTATTGCGGACTGAATTCAAAAGATTTATAAATTCAACATCTTTCTGGCGATAAACTTTTTCCAATTCAATATATTCATATTTAAAATAAGAATTTAAAAAAACAACTGAACTAAAAAAGAAAGGACTTTGATAATGGCTGGTAAAAATTTCCCGGTCTCGAGAGGTAACGACCGGGGGTATCTGGTATAGATCGCCAATAAGTATCATTTGCACTCCTCCAAAGGGTAAAATATTTGAAGAGCCGTTAAGGCGCATAAACTTATCAATGCAGTCAAAAAGATCAGCGCGCACCATTGATATTTCGTCAATAATAATCGCGTCTAATTTTTTGTATAATTTAGCGTAATCTGAATTTGGATTTACTTTTTTTACTTTTTTAAGAGTTATGTCCGGCTTAAATCCAAAAAAAGAATGGACAGTCTGTCCATTTACATTAATAGCGGCCACGCCAGTCGGCGCCAATACCACGGCTTTCTTTTTTGTGTTTGCGCGAAAAAATTTAAGCAAAGTAGATTTGCCAGTACCTGCCTTGCCGGTAAGTAAAACATTCTCGCCGGTATCTTCCATTATTTCCAAGGCGCGCTTAAACTGAGAATTTATTTCTATGTTTTTAGTATCTTTTAATTTCATATTTAATGCATTTGAAAATAGCAAATGATAGCAAATGTATAAGCTATATTTTTATTGGGGTTGTCGGGCCGCGGAGAATTGAACTCCGGCTACAAGGCCCCCAGCCTCGCGTACTACCATTATACTACGGCCCGCTTATAATTTTTGATTTATAATTTACTACAAAATAAAAAGGCTTGCCAGCCTATTTATTATACTACAAAATTATATATCACCTGTCCAGTATTGCTAATCCTCATAAACTGTTCATGTCTCGTTACTTTCTAAATAATATTAACCATTCGCATGTCCCGCGTACGTAGTGGCGGGTCCCGCGAAGCGGGATAACACTAAAAAAGCCCCACCATAGGCGCTAATCAAGAATTGGCAATTTCCAATAGGTGCTCTTAAATCAAATTAACAGCCGATTCCAATTCAAATCTTTTAGATAGCAGATTGTTATCCGGTAAAAATGAACTAGAACTGATTTACCCTTTGTCTCTATCTTGTTTCCCTAGGAAAACAAGAACTCGGAAAACCAATGTTGATTATTTGATCCAAAACTTGAAATTAGCTTGGTGAAGCTTTTTCAGGGGAATAACCCTTGCTACTCCCCGTTTTATAATTATTCTAATAATTATTATAAAATTTTACAAAGAACGAATTAAATAGTTAGCGTGTAAAAACGTAGAACGGCTTAAAAATTAATATTTTCACATATTTTTAATAAAATTGTTTTCGCTGATATTACCATATCACTTCAAAAAATTTTATTAAAAATCCGCAAAAATCTTAAATTTTTAACTTCGCACTAGTTTTTACACGCTAACTAGATAAAAAATAGAAAATTATTTGCTTAAAAATATTGTTTCTATTCTTAATTTAATTATATCATAACAAAAATTAAAATTAAATTAATTATTTAATTTATGTTTTTTCTCTTTTTTCACCGAATTTATAATAAACAAAATTAATGCCAAATAAAAAAGCGTTGCCCAGCCTATCCAAAAATTATTAAATTCAATATAGCTAAACGGTAATTTTTCCAAAAAAATGCCGACTTTTAAAATATAATCAATAATAAATTTTGTTCCCAGAAAAAAAATTGATCCCAGGCCTGAAAACAGCAAACTAAGGCCCATGGCCGCCAAAGTGGCAATCAATAAAAACGGCAAAGCCCATAAAATTAATAAATTGGAAAACGGCGCTATCAGGGATATAGTGGAAAAATTAAGCATTAAAATCGGCATGGTAAAAATCTGCGCCGCCACAGTCAGGCTTAATATGCTCCGCATGCCTTTAAATTTGGGTATTTTTATTTTTTTAAACCAAGCTTCTATTATCGGATAACCGTAAACAATGCCCAAAACCGCCAAAAAAGAAAGTTGAAAGCCGATATCGCTTCGCAGTAATTTAGGATTTATTAGCAAAAGAATAGCCGCGGAAAATACAATTGAATTAATTGTTTTATTCAACCGGCCCAAATGAAGCGCCCATAAAACCAAAAAGCCCATTAGCCCAGCGCGCATAGCACTAGCCGGCAAGCCGATGAGTGTTATATAAAATATTAAAAACAGCGTGGATATATAAAAAGCGTATTTGCGCGGCACTCCGGCTCCGAATAACAACCCCATAACCAAAACCGATAAAATACTGATATGCATTCCGGAAATCGCTATAATATGGCTTAAGCCGATCCGGGAAAGAGTCAGGCGCAAATTATCCGGAATTCCTCTTTTGTCGCCCAACATTATCGCCCGCGCAAGGCTCGCCTCCGGCTCGCCTAACCCCCGGTTTATAACCTGGCGGAATTTATTTTTTAACTGAAATATTTTTATGTAAAATAAATTTCCTTCATTTCCGCCCAGCTTAATAATCTGAGGATAATAACAAACCGAATATATATTGTAGCGGGCCAGGTAGCGGTCATAAGCAAAACCGTTAAATTCTTCCGGCGCCTGCAAGTCGCAAATTATCCTTAAGTTTTCGCCATATTCATATTCCGGATACAAATCCGCCGTTACCAGCACTTTCCCAAAAACAGCTTGCGGCGCCATTTCTTTTTTGTCTTCCCCATATAAAAAAATTTTTCCGACATTAAAATCCAGCTTCTGATTTTTAAGGCGAACATCAGGCTCATTGCCTAAAAATCCTTCTAAAATAACGGTCTGATTATTATAATGCCATATTTTATCCGGAAAATCTTGAGGCAGGCTTAATCCAAAGCGCCAAACACCTAAAAATAAAAAGAGGGCTATAAAGAAAAAAAATACGGCTTTTTTATTTTTCCAAAATAAAACAATAGCTACCGACAATATTATTACTAACGAAAACCATAAAACATTAAAACCGCCAAATTTAGGCGGTATAAACGAAGCCATGGCAATTCCGACAATAAAGCTAACACAGCAAAATAAAAAAATTTTCGCTTTAGAAAATTTCATTTCCTCCTTGTGATATTAATAATTAATTATTTTTTAATCCATCTTAAATATGCCTCCATAAAAGCTTTTAAATCACCGCCTAAAACGTCGTCAATATCCTGGGTTTCATGGTTTGTCCGATGGTCTTTTACCATTTTATAAGGCTGCATAACATATGACCTAATCTGCTTGCCCCATTCGGCGACCTGGGTTTCGCCGCGCATTTTTTGCTCTTCTTTTTCTTTTCTTTTTTCTTCCCGGCTTAATAATTTTGCTTTTAATATTTTTAGCGCGGTTTCTTTATTTTGGTGCTGAGACCTTTCATTCTGGCAAATAACGGTAGTGCCGGTTGGCTCGTGAACTATACGGATAGCCGAATCAGTAGTATTTACCCCTTGTCCGCCCGGCCCGGAAGACCGAAAAGTATCAATCCGCAAATCGCTTTCATTTATCTCTACTTCGCTTGCTTCAGGCAAGTCAGGTATTACCTCCACTAGAGCAAACGACGTGTGGCGCATGGCTTCGGCGTCAAACGGCGAAATCCTGACCAAGCGGTGCACGCCGGCTTCGCTTTTAAAATATCCATAAGCCCAACGGCCCTTAATATGCATGGTCATGCTTTTTATTCCGGCTTCATTGCCCATGGTGCGGTTAATAATTTCCGGGCGCCAATCTTTTTTTTCCGCAAAACGCAAAAACATCCGCTCCAGTATCTCTGCCCAATCCTGGGCATCCACCCCGCCGGTGCCGGCATGAATCGAAATTATAGCGTCATTAGCGTCGTATTTATGCGAAAACAAAACCTGGAATTCAAGCTTATTAAATTTATCTTTTAAGCGCCTATATTGCCGGCGGGCATCACGGGCGATAGATTCATCTTTTTCTTTGGCTGCCACCGCGACCAGCTCCTC